>JAADIL010000237.1 GCA_013151355.1 Gammaproteobacteria bacterium | reverse complement strand
CACAGGTCGGTGACAAAACGCCGGATCACCAGTAACTGTTGAAAGTCCTTTTCGCCAAATACCGCTACATCCGGCTGCGCCATGTTAAACAGTTTGGCCACTACGGTGGCGACACCCACAAAGTGGCCGGGGCGAAATTCACCACACAGGATATTGGAAATCTCTGGTACTTCGATGCGGGTTTCCCGTTCAAAACCTGCGGGATACATCGCTTGTACCGAGGGTGCAAAAATTATATCGGGCTGATAATCGATAGCGGACAGTTTTTTACAGTCTTCTTCAAAGGTACGCGGATAGTGTTCAAAATCACCACTGAGGTCACTGAACTGCATGGGGTTGACAAAAATACTGACGATGACACGATTTGCATTCTTTCTTGCCCGTTCGACTAACTGTAAATGTCCGGCATGAAGATTGCCCATGGTGGGCACCAGGGCTATGCGCTCACCATTCGCCCGCCACCGGGCAACCGTGGTGCGTAATTCGGCAACGCTATTAATGGTTTTCATGGTCTGGGGCTAAAATGAATGTTCGTCAGCGGGGAAGCTGCCATCTTTGACGGCTTGTACATAGGCACGCACGGCTCCGCGAATATCGTCCGCTTCTTGTAAAAAGTCTTTGCTGAAGCGGGGGCGTTTTCCGGGGGTGATGCCTAACATGTCGTACAGTACCAGCACTTGCGCATCACATTGTGGGCCTGCGCCAATGCCAATCACCGGTATATCCACTGCTGCGGTAATTTCTGCGGCTAACAGTGAGGGGACACACTCTAACAACAAGATGTCAGCTCCGGCATCTTCCATGGCGCGCGCATCAAGCAACATGGTTTCGGCCTGCTTTTCATCACGCCCTTGCACTTTGTAACCACCCAGTTTGTTGACTGATTGCGGTAACAGTCCAAGGTGGGCGCATACCGGTATGCCGTGTTCCGCCAGAAGACCTGCTGTTTCCACCATGAGTGCGCCTCCTTCCAGTTTGACCATGTGCGCACCACCCTCTTTCATTAAACGACCCGCACTGGTCAGCGCCTGTACCGGGGTGGCATAGCTCATAAACGGCAGGTCTGCCATTACCAGGGTATTCTGGCTGGCGGTACGCACCATTTGCGTGTGATAAATCATTTCATCCAGTGTGACTGGCAGGGTGCTGTCCCGCCCCTGAAGGACCATTCCCAGTGAATCACCCACGAGGAGGATTTCCACCCCCTCTTCCACCAGAATCTGTGCGAAGCTGGCGTCGTAGGCGGTGAGGCAGGTGATCTTTTCACCGGCCTGTTTCATTTTTTGCAGGGTGGATGTGGTAATGCGACTCATGGTGGGCTTCCTCGTTCTAACGGGGATTGTTGGTTCAGAGATCAAACGAACCGGGATTGAAGTAGTGTCGGCCGCTGGTGGTTTTGTGCAGGCGTTCGACCAGCAATTGATAATCCTGCTGGTTATTGACCAGATCAATATCCGCCGCATTGACAATTAACAACGGCGTTGCCGAGTAATGATAAAAGAAGCGGGTATAGGCTTCCACCAGCCGTTCCAGGTAATTGGTTTCGATAAAACGCTCATACTCCCGGCCACGTTTTTGCACCCGGTTCAACAGCACGTCCACCGGTGCTTGCAGATAAATCACCAGGTCGGGCTGCGGTGCATCCACGGTGATATTGTTGTAGACCTGTTCGTAAAGTTGCAGTTCATCATCGTCCAGCGTTAGCTGGGCAAACAGGCGGTCTTTTTCCAGGATAAAATCCGCCACCCGTACCGGCGCAAACATGTCGGACTGGCGCAGCGCCTGAATTTGCTGGGCACGCTGAAACAGGAAAAATAACTGGGTGGGCAGCGCTGCGTGCCGGGGATTGCGATAAAAACGCGCCAGAAAAGGGTTTTCTTCGGCATCTTCCAGCAATAGTTCGCCATCAAAATCTTCTGCAAGCCGTTTGGCGAGGCTGGTTTTTCCCACCCCGATGGGTCCTTCAATAACAATGTAACGGGGAATATCCACAGCACTCATGGTACGTTTGACTCTACTGTCAAAAATTTAACTTTTCCAGCTCGCCGCGCGGACAGGCCGCCAGCAGGCTGGTCAGGGTTCCCTTGCCGGGAATGTGCAAATGTTCTGCCTGTTCAGCAACCAACTCCGCTAAAGGATACAGCACGAAGTTGCGTTCATACAGCCCCGGATGCGGTACAGTGAGTTCGGGCAGGTCAATTATTTCACCACCAAACAACAGCAGGTCAAGATCCAGGGTACGCGGCCCCCAGCGTTCTGCGCGTTGCCGGTGGTGCCGGTTTTCCAGGTTCTGCAAGGCAGCCAGCAATTCCATGGGGCCCAGCCCGGTATCCAGCGCGGCCACGGCGTTAAGGTAATCGGGTTGATCGTCAGGCTGCCCGGGAGCCAGCATTGGCGGGCTGCGATATAAAGAAGAATGCGCCAGACAACGGCTCTGTGGCAATGCGTCAAGTTCGACCAACGTGGTGCGCAACTGGATTTCAGGGCGGGCCAGATTACTGCCCAGACCCACGTAGGCAACCGTCACGTTTCAGACCAGGAGCCTGTCGGGCTTAGGGAATCGTAGCGAGGGAACGGGCTTAGGGAATCGTAGCGAGGGAAAGTCATTTTGAGTCCATTTTTTTGATCGTTTGAGGCGAATATTGGACATATTCAACGAAAAGGACCGAAAAAATGGGCCAAAATGGATTTTTCGCAGCAGACTTTTCATTCTCGGACAGCCTCCTAGCTCTGGGCCATTTTTTTGTGGCGACGACGGCGTTTTTTCCGGGCGCCGCCCGAAGGTGCCTCTTCTGCCATGTTGGTCCGGCTGTCCATGTTGACTTCCTGATACTCCGTCCACCAGTCGGCCAGTGGCTGGAGTTCATCCTCACCGGTTTCTGCACGTAACAGCAAAAAATCATAGGCAGCGCGGAAGCGGGCTTGTTCAAACAGACGTTCGGCCCGTTTGCCGTTACGTCGTTTCAGCCGTGCTTGCATCGCCCAGATTTCGCGAGTTTGCAGGCTGAAACGTTTAGGCAGCGATACACGCTGAATCTGTGCAGCAACCACTTCGTCACCCGCTTTTTGCAGGGATTGAATTTCACTGAGCCCCCTGGCCTGCAAAACCTCGGCGCGTTCGCGCACCGGTTCCCACAACAACACCGCAAACAGGTAGGCCGGGGTCACCGGTTTGCCTTCGGCCACCCGGTCATCAGTGTTAAGCAGTCCTTTGGCCACCAACATATGCGGGAAACCCTTTTCTTCTTTTGCCAAACAGGCGTCGGTATCAGGGAACAAATAACGGAACAGATCATAGTGACGCAGCAGTTCAAACGTTTCCACTGCGTAACCGGAGAGGAACAGCTTGAGCATCTCGTCAAACAGACGCGCTGCGGGTACTGCTTCCAGCCTGTCCCCCAGTTTGG
>JAADIL010000153.1 GCA_013151355.1 Gammaproteobacteria bacterium | reverse complement strand
CTACAAAAAATTAAACAAGGAAAGATTCTGAATCCGTGCAAAACTCTGTTGTGCTGCCTGCAAACCCGTAAGCTGTAAATTCAGGCGACTTACCGCCTCGGCATAATCCAGGTCTTCAATGGAAGACAAAGCCTTTTGTCCCTGAAGAACAATTTCGTTATTCAACGCCCGATGGCTATCAACAGCATTCAGTCGGGCACCGGTTTGCGTACGGAAAGCCCCCAGGTTTTCCATCGCCAACAAAATATCATCCGGCACATTACCCGTCGGAGCATTACTCTCAAGAGCTAATGCAAACTGCTCCAGGGTTTCGAAAATATTTTGTGTGCCACCCCCCGAAACAGGAATATTCATAAATACATCCTGCCCGTTGTCTCCGGTTGCGATGAAACGCGTTTCACCAATCTGCACATTACGCTGCCCCAAATCACCCGTGTACGAATAGGTGAACAAACCACTGGCAACGGGAACTTCTGTAACCACCACCGGTGCGGTGTCCACATTAAATCCGGCAAAAATATATTCCCCATTACTGTCCGCCGAATTGGCAATCGCAACTATCCCACTCAAAATCTCACGTACTTCAACGGCAATCAGTGCACGCTCGTTTGCACCCAGGTTTGTACTGTTTCCCTGCACGGCCAACTCCCGTATACGCTGCAACATGTCAATTGTTTGCGTGAGCACGGCTTCCTCTTGCTGAATACGGCTTTCAGCAGCATCAGCATTTTCCTGAAATTGTTTGTATGTTTCGATAACCTTGTTAAAAGCCAATATCTGCGTTGAACCCAGCACATCATCCGATGGCACCAGGATACGTTTTCCCGTTGCTACCTGCTGCTGGGTTTTGCTCAATTCCGACTGACGCTCCAGCATGGCAGCGACACCACGATCCTGCATTTGTGCTGTTGAAATTCGCATGAGAATTATCTCTTGTTTAAATGTGGATAAGCACTAAAAACACTCTACGTTTAAAAAATCACCGGATATTTAACGCAGAGATCGCAGAGTTTTTAGTGTTTTTCTCTGTGTCCTCAGCGTCTCTGTGACCTCTGCGTTCATAACACGCCATTTGTCAGCACCACTCAACATAATTTTCCCCTGCGCCGGGACGCTTGCCCCGGAGGTTAAGCCTCTGGATTCCGGCTAAAAACATGCCGGAATGGCGGTATTTTCAGTAACTAAAGGGCTAAATCGCCATGTTAGTGTTTAATTCATATTTAATTTTTAATATCACGTAAAATTTATACAATAGTTAACGCCCGATTACGCTGAGCAAAGTCTGGAAAATATCATCCGATATGCGGATCACCTGTGCAGCAGCTTGATAGGCCTGTTGAAATTTCAATAAATTTGCGGCTTCTTCATCAAGATTGACACCCGACACGGCCTGTTGTGATTCCATGGCACGATCCAGCAATGAACGCTGTGCGTTGGCATTGACCGTGGCCTCACGTGTGCCCATACCCACTTCTGACACCAGCCTGGCATACGCTGACTGAAAATTTTCCGTGCTGCCGCCCATCACTTTCTGCGATTGCAGCGCTGCCAATGCCAGCACATTACTGTTATCACCCAGGGCATTTCCGGATGCCGCACCAGCAAACTCTGCGGCAGAGGAAATCGCAACACCAATATCACCTGCCCCGTTCCTGACGGGACGAATCAAAAAACTGTCACCCGCAGAAACACCGCCCGTCAGACTCAGAGTAATGCCATCGGAGGTTACCGTGCGCGGAAAATCGGTCACAGTGAAACCACTGTCAACAACCGTATTATCGGCAAGACGTGTCAGTGAAAATGTTGCACCATCATAATTCAGGCGATATTCACTTGCCTGAATCAGGTTTGTATCATTAATCGCGACACTGACAGTACCGCTGGCCAGATTGTTTCCGGTACTGGATAACACCTCCGGACTGGTCGAAACAATATCATTAAAAAACAGGCCACCGGGGTTTCCATTAATATCATCACCCAACTGATGCTGGACATTAATCGCTGAAACCAGACCAATCGCAATGCGTCCCATGGAATCCTGCACCGGGTCCAGTACATTCTCGCGAAAAGCCAGCAGCCCGCCAATTTTTCCGCCATTCAGTTGCCCGCTAATGGAGAAACTCGTTGTGCCGGTATCAAAACTCACTTCCAGCCGACTTAAATCAAACTCGTTGCGCACCGTCGATAATGTGCGGGCCTCACCACCCAGCACCAGCGTTTGCCCATTACCAATAAACACGTTGAGGGAACCATCGCTGGACTCATTGGTATTGACTGATATCAATTCAGACAGTTGGCTGACCAGGCGGTCACGCTGATCCAGTAAACTGTTGGGCGGCTGGCCTCCTGCCAGGCTTTGTTGCAGAACAATATCTTTATTTAACCCGGCAATAGAGGAGGCAATGTTGTTGACTTCTGCTGTTGTCACCATCAACTGACTGTTAACAGAATCATTCAGATTTTCAAAGCGTTGATCAAACGATTGAAAACGATTGCTGAGTATTGCCGCTTCTGAAATTAAAACCTGACGTGCCGGAATAGACGTGGGATCATTGGCCACGTCCTGCAAAGCATTAAAAAAATTCTGGATAACCGGATTCAAACCCACATCATCGTTAGACAACAACTCATCAATTCCGGATGCCATGGTCTGCAAGGTATCAAGCTGATTAAATGCAGAGTTTCGGGAAACAACCTGATCAAATAAAAATTGATTGTAAACACGTTGCACCGTTACAACATTAACCCCGGTGCCGATAAACCCGTTGCTGGCCGCATTGGGTGCACGGGCAGCAAGCTCCACAGACTGTCGGCTGAAGCCTTCGGTGTTAACATTACTGATATTATTCCCAATGGTGACCAGATTCCGTTGAAAAGCCTGAAGCCCGGAAACTGCGGTACTCAACATATTGCCTGTATTTGCCATGATGCCAATTCCACTGGTAGTCAGAGTAACCGCATTTTTTTGCGTTACATCTGATGAATTTATCGTCTGGTTTGCCTAAATCTTGATTAGCTCCAGTGCGTTCCGTAACGATTCACCTGTTGCTATCTTCATGATTTTATTTGCATATTCCGGATCCGTAGCATACCCCGCCGCCGATAATTCCCGGGTAAATGACTGTGCATCATTGGCTACCGCCAATGCCGGTTGATAACGTGGGCCGGTTTTTATAAAAGAAACAAAGTCCGCAAAACTTTCTTCATAAGAATCATAGGCCCGAAATTTTGCCGTTTCCTGCACCGCTACCCCCTGCCGGAATTCCAGAGTCGCTACCGAAACACTCTCACCCGGCCAGCGCCCATCGGCCTTGATGTTAAACAGGTTGTAACTGCTTTCACCCGATGCACGTTGATTGATTTTTTTACCCCAGCCCGTTTCCAGCGCAGCCTGTGCCAAAATAACTTCCGGTGCGACCCCCAGCTTTTCTGAAGCAGCCTTCGCATGGGGCCACAGATGTTGGACAAATTCCTGGGGCGTATTCAGCGACACAGCTGGCTCTGGTATTTTCTGTATTGATATCGGTGTAACCGCAGCCGGTGCCTGGCGAATAATGTCATCGACAGTAAACAGCTCCCCGGCCTTGTCAGTTTTCTGTTCATCGACCCCACTCATTTGCAACTGTCTGACCAGCATATCGGCAATGCCAATACCTTTACCCGAGGCGAGATTGATTGCCAGTTGTTTGTCGTGCCAGTCCTGATAGAATTCGGTTTGTTGATTATCAAACAAACCATCATCATTATTTTCGCTCCTTGCGCTTTTTAACATCATTTGTAAAAATATCGCTTCAAACTGCTCTGCAACAAAACGCAGGGTTTCCGGTGAATTTTCATCGGATGCATACTTCAGTTTATTCAGGCTTTGAACATCCGTGTAAACCGGTGTTGTTTGCAACGGGATCGTCATGGCAATTTCAATACATTCACTAACTCAAATAACCATCAGGGTTGCACGCAATGCACCTGACTCTTTTAGCGCTTCCAGTATTGCGATCAAATCAGCGGGTGTTGCACCCACTTCATTAATTGCCTGCACAATATCATTGAGTGATACACCAGGTTGAAACAAAAACATGGGCCTGGCCTCTTCGCTTACGGCGACATCTGTTCTGGGCACCACAACGGTTTCACCCTCTGATAATGGTGCAGGCTGGCTGACTTCCGGTTTGGCTGTGATGGTGACCGTCAGACTACCGTGTGTAATGGCTGCTGGCATTACCCTTACATGCTGGCCAATGATAATGGTACCTGTCCTTGAGTTAACCACAATTTTTGCGGGTGCCTCTCCTGGCGTCACTTCAAATTGTTCCAGCAAAGACATAAACGCAACCCTTTGTGCAGGGTCACGTGGTGCATTAACCCTGATAGATGCACCATCAATTGCCTGTGCTGTCCCATCACCCACATTTTTGTTAATTACTTTAGCAACACGATTTGCCGTAGTAAAATCCGGAGTATGAAGATTTAAAACCAGTGAATTTCCTTGCAAAAATGCCGTCGTAACACTGCGTTCAACCATTGCCCCGTTTGCGATTCTGCCAACACTGGGAACATTGACGGTAATGCTGGAGCCATCCGCACCCACACCAAAACCACCCACAACGACATTACCCTGCGCAATGGCGTAAATTTTCCCGTCCACACCCTTGAGTGGTGTCATTAATAACGTTCCCCCTCTCAGACTTTTGGAGTTTGCAATGGAGGATACAGTGACATCAATCGACAAACCGGGTTTTGCGAAGGCTGGCAATTCTGCATGCAGCGAAACGGCAGCAACATTTTTAAGTTTCGGATTCACACCCGCAGGGACGGTAATACCAAATTGTGACAGCATGCTTTTCAAACTTTGTACAGCGTATGGTGCCTGACTGGTTTGATCACCCGTACCATCCAGACCAACCACCAGCCCGTAACCCACTAACTGGTTGCTGCGCACACCGGCTATTGATGTAATGTCTTTCAAACGCTCCGCATAGGCGTTAACAGACAATGTAATGCACATCAAAAACAACAGGGCAATTTTTTTCATAATGATTCCGACATTGATTTCTTATCCAAAATTTAATAACGGTATCGCAAGGCCATTCAGTCAGAAAGGCCACCAGTTACTGTCAAAAACACGCTGTAGCCAACCTTTGGTATTTGCATCTGCCAGCACACCCTGCCCCCCATAAATAATTTTTGCGTTGGCCACCTGTGACGAAAGAACCGTATTTGACGGTGTGATATCGGTCGGACGAATAATCCCGGAAATACGCACATGCTCGGACCCCTGATTCAGGGTGAGCAGTTTTTCGCCCCGAATCAACATATTTCCGTTCACGTACACCTCGGCAATGGTTACCGTGATTTCACCCGACAAGCTGTTACTTTGTGTGCTGTCGCCCTCACCCTGGAAATCACGTGCCGCATCGATGGTTGCACTCAGAACCGCATCGCCACCGTATGAAACCCCCCGACCAAACAACGTAGGCGCCGCAATGGTCACTGCGGAATTTTTTGCGGTATTGGTACTGGCCTTTTTGCTGGCATTGGTTTTCTCCTGCAAAATGACCGTAATAATGTCACCAACACGGCGTGCCTTTGTATCTTCAAACAATGCCATGGAAAAACCGGCTTTATAAATTGCACCATCACTTATGGGTAACGGTCGCACATTGATGGGCCGGACAGGGGCATATTCTGGATCAGAAACCGCCTGATGTGTCGTACTGCAACCTGAAATCAATAACAACACGACGACGGGAAATAGAAAATAAGAATGATATTTTTTCATGTTTATCATCACCGTAAAGGCTATAAATTTACGAAATCATCACAAGTTATTATTCAGGTATTGCAACATCTGGTCAGCTGTCGATATTGCTTTTGAATTCATTTCGTAGGCACGCTGCGTTTCAATCAGTGAAACAAGTTCCCTGACAGAGTTAACGTTTGATGATTCCAGCGCACCCTGCACCAGAGAACCAATGCTGTTCAATCCAGGAGTTCCCGTTGTTGGTGAACCACTTGCACCACTTTCGAGAAACTGGTTTTCACCTATAGGTTGCAAACCGGTGGGATTGGCAAAATCCGCTAACTGGATATTACCTATCTGCGTCGGTGCCGTAGCACCGGAAGTAGTCACAGACACAATACCATCAGAACCAATGGTGACGCTTTGCGCATTTGCCGGAACCGTAATTGCGGGCTGTATGAGATAACCACCTGCGGTAACAATTTCACCTGTAGCACTCAATTGAAAGGAACCATCCCGGGTATAAGATAACGAACCATCCGGGCGTAACACCTGGAAAAACCCGCGTCCCTGAATTGCCAGGTCCAGCGAACCTTCTGTTTGTATCAGGTTTCCCTGCGCATGGCTTTTCTCGGTAGCAACGGTACGTACACCGGTACCGATCATTAAACCTGAGGGCAGTTGTGTACCTTCCGAAGACTGTGCGCCTACCTGGCGTACATTTTGATACAATAAATCTTCAAAAACTGCCCGACCACTTTTAAAACCCATTGTATTGGCATTGGCCAGGTTATTGGATATTACTGACAGTCGGGTTTGTTGTGCATCCAGCCCCGTTTTTGCCACCCATAATGCTGAATTCATGTTATGCGCTCCTTAATTGACATTACTGGAGATCAGTTTGACAGACTTAATAATTGTGTTGCCGCATTGTCTGTTTCTTCAGCCGTCTTCATCATTTTTACCTGTGTTTCATATTGCCGTGCCAGACTGATCAAATTCACCATGGCTTCTACAGTATTAACATTACTGGTTTCCAGAGCCCCGGCAACTACGCTTACTGTTGCATCCGGCGTTGCTCCACTACCATCCCGGGTTCTTAACAGCCCGTCTTCTCCCTTGACCAAAGATGCACCATCAATTTTTACCAGCTTTATACGATCCAGTATCGTCAGGGCATTAGGGGTTTGACCAATACCCTGAATCGACACAGTGCCATCAGCACCGATTTCAATTTTTTCTGACGGAGGTATGGCAATCGGCCCACCATTACCCAACACGGCGAGTCCTGATGCTGTTTGAAGAATACCGCCATCTGCAATCCGCAGACTGCCGGTGCGGGTATACACTTCGCTGCCATCCGGGGCCTGTGCCGCAATCCAGCCCTCACCCTTGACAGCAATATCCAGATCACGACCTGTAGGATTTATCGTGCCACTCGTCGTATCAATACCGGCACTTTCCGCCATCGCATACACTCTCGTTGCCTCACCTGCGCCATAAACCGGCATACTGCGGAACGATGCCAAATCAGCACGAAACCCGTCCGTATTGGCATTGGCCATATTATGGCTGTTCGCTGTTTGTGCCAGCATGGTTTGCCTGGCACCCGACATTGCAACATACAGCATGCGATCCATGATTATTTCCTGTGTCTGATAACTAACTAGATATTGATGATGGTTTGAGTCACAGTATCAGCCGCACTGATAACCTGCGCATTGGCCTGAAAGTTTCGCTGTGCCGTAATGAGATTCACCAGACTCGCCGCGATATCGATATTGGAGGCCTCCAGCGCGCCTGATTGAACCAAACCAAAACTCGCTGTATTCGCTTCACCCAGAATCAGATCGCCCGACTCAAAGCTCTGTGCCCAGGCGGTATTACCTTGTTGACGCAACCCGCCAACATTGGGAAACCCGGCCAGAGCGACTTTACCCAGTGCATTCGATTGACCATTGGTGAAGCGGGCAAAAATTACGCCTTCGTCGTCAATATCAATGCCACTCAAACGCCCCGTGGAAAAACCATCCTGGGACAAACCATTCACGGCAAACGAACTGCCAAACTGGGTGGTGTTACCGTAATTAACATTCACCTGAATGGGCAATGCACCCGTACCGGAAGGCACAGCATCATAAGCAATGCTTGCCGGCCCCGAAAGAGTACCATCGGAATTAAAGGTAATACTGACAGGTGACGCACCACCGCTGGCAACAACATTGCCATCAATATATTGATAAGTATCCCACTGATTCGCCACCGCAGTTTTCACATAATACAGTGTCGATGTGTGTGGTGAACCCAAAGAATCATAAATCACTGTGGACGTAGAGTTATTAAAACTGGTGGGATCTGATGGATCAAAAGGTACAGTGGCGGGAACCGAATCAGATGAGCTCAAATTCAGCGTTGCTGTTATTGCTGCTGTTGCCTGGGGCGGGCCATCCGATGTTAACAATTGCACGTCACTCAAAACACCGGTATTAAAACCACCACCCGTAATCGCGGGAAACACCTGTAACCTTTGTGCTGACTGATTAACGATATAACCATTACGATCAACATTAAATGCACCCGCACGAGTAAAAGACTGACCCGCCGGGTCATTCACCACAAAAAAACCCTGACCACTTACGGCAAGATCCAGATTACGTTCGGTGAAATCAATATTGCCTTGCGAAAAATTCTGAGTAATACCGGTTACTGCAACACCGTTACCCGTCGCCAGACTACTGATGCCTTCAAAGGCAACTGCATACACATCTGAAAATTCAGTACGAGCACCTTTAAAACCGGCGGTACTGGCGTTGGCAATATTGTTACCTGTCACCGAAAGGTCGGTTTGTGCTGCATTCAATCCACTCAAAGCAATACGAAATGGCATAACTATCTCCTTACCTGTGAAATTGTTTTATTAAGCCTGATTCAAGTACTAATTAATAATTAACGTAACCCGTCGATTTCCGGGTGCTTAACCTCTATTGAATTTCTCGTACACTGGCAAAGTCCACTACATTGCCATCTGTTAAATTAAGCCTGAGTCCCTGCCCGCCCTGACCGAGAGTGACGCTGTCTACCGAAGCACTCATCAATGTTTCGAGCGCTACCGTATCACCATTAATCCCGGCATCGGCACTCACAAAATAACGACCTGCCGGTGCAGGCTGGCCATCATTGGCAATGCCATCCCAGTTAAAATACACCTCACCGGCAGATTGTGGCCCCAACTCCAGGCGACGTATCACCTGCCCGGAAGCATCCTGAATAGTCACACCTACCGCACCACTGGACGCTGGCAATTCAACCGCACCACGAACAGTTCCACCTGAAGACAAGGTGCCTGCTGCGGATGGCACCAGCACCGTGCGGCCGACCAGGCTGGATGCCTGCAAAGCCTGGTTGGACTGCAATGATGTTGCCAGCTTGTCAAACGATTGTTGCAATTCGGCAAGTCCCGTGACGCTGCTGAATTGCGCCATTTGCGAAATAAAATCACCATTTTCCATGGGCGAAAAAGGATCCTGGTTTTTTAATTGAGTAATCATCAAATCCAGAAATTCTGTTTGTCCCAATTGGTCAGAGGCCTTTTTGGGTTTGCTGGCTGACGACCCCAGGCCCAGTTCATTAATGACTGTGTTTACATTGTTATCAATATGTGCCATGGCATTTTTCCGGTTTATTCCTGTTCTATTGACCCAGACTTAACGTACGCATAAATAACTGCTTTGATGTTTTTGCCACTTCAGAATTGGTTTGATACGAGCGTGAAGCAGAAATCATATTGGCCATTTCTTCCACCATGCTGACATTGGGCAGAAAAATATAACCATCACCATTTGCCATGGGATGTCCTGGTTCGTACTGTTTGCGCACAGGTGCCTGACTTTCCACAATACCATTAACCTGTACACCTGTTCCTGCGGGTGATTCCCCCAAAGCTTTCATTACAGCGGAAAATACCGGCTGACGTGCCCGATAAGCTTCAGCGCTGCTACTGCTTACGCTTTCAGCGTTCGCCAGATTACTGGCGGTAGTATTCAGGCGCAGTGCTTGTGCACTCATGCCAGAACCTGCGATATCAAGAACATTAAACAGAGACATTTTTTTAACCTTCCGTTATGCCAATCATTGTGCCCAATTATTACTCGCCTTTCAGGGCCGATTTCAGATGCTTAATTTTGCCGCCCAGGAATTGCAGATTCGTCTGATACAACAATGCATTTTCCATGAACGCGGCCTTCTCCTTTAGTGAATCAACCGTGTTACCATCCAGTGACGGCTGGCCGGGTATGCGATATTTCATTTCACCCAACACATCATCAATACGGCCTGGTGATGTACCCGCAGAATTTATGTGGTTCGGGTTAGTCGTACGCAATGTCACGTTACCCATACCGCTTTTCACCTGCTGTAATGCGGCTTTAAAATCGATATCACGCGCTTTATATCCGGGAGTATCTACATTGGCCAGATTGCCCGCCAATACTTCCGCACGGCGTGAATGAATCTTCAGTGCCTGCTGGCTAATACCAAAAAACTTGTCCAGGCCAAACTGCATGTGTCACTCCATCATGGTTTATGCATTCTCGCCAAAGATAGAGCAAACCTCGTGCCACATTGTTTTTCCAATTCAAATACAATGTGTTATATGATTTTTGAAGAATTTTGGAACAGCTTTAGAATAAAAAAGTGGCAATGCGGCACCGACTGGCGGCAAAATCATGCTGTAGGGGCACCCCTTGTGGGTACCCAGGTTTTGATTATGTGTTGATTCAGGTTTTTGGGCATTCTGAAAACCCTGGGCACCCCAAAAGCCAGAGCACCCACAAGGGGTGCCCCTACCTTTTTGAAATCAAGGTTTTAATTGATAGATAACGCCGTTACGCCAACGAATCAAATTAAACTCATCAGAATAATTGGTAATGGATTCCGAACCACCGAGCACCAAAAATCCACCGGGATTAAGACACTTTGCCATACGTGCCAGGATATCACGTTTCAATTCTGTAGAAAAATAGATCAGTACATTGCGACAATAAATGATGTCAAAACGGCCGAGTAATGTGTAATTCTGCATAAGATTCAACTCACGAAAACTCACACGTTTTTTAATATCGGCACTGACTTCCCAACCAGTATTAACTTCCCGAAAAAACCGGGCCTTTCTTTCCTGCGGCAAACCACGAGAAACTGCGACGCCTTCGTACATACCTGTTTTTGCGGTAGCCAAAACAGAAGGAGAAATATCGGTGCCGATGATCTGTACCGCATCTGCCGGTAAACTGCCTGGTCTGGATTGTAAATATTCCTGTATCATCATGCTCAGCGAATAGGGCTCCTGCCCGGTTGAACAGGCAGCAGACCAGATGCGTATTGTCCGTGGCTGTGTTTTTACCAGCTCAGGCAATAATTTTTCCTTGAGGATATCGAAAGGATACACATCCCGAAACCAGGACGTTTCATTGGTAGTCATCGCATCCATAATGCGATTACGTAACTTCCCGTCGGTTTTCATTTGTTTCATCAACGTGCCAAATGAATCCATTTCACTATCAGAAATAAACTTCGTCAATCGGCTGGTAACCAGATACTGTTTGTTATCACCCAGCACAATACCGCTGGCATCTTCCAGAAATTTCCTGAACGATTGATAATCCTCTGTTGTTATAGTACCGATCACCCGTTTTTCTCATTTGTCATTTTTGATAATAACCAATACTGTTGGTAAAAATCATCGCACACATTAACGCTGCTTCAGGTTCTCTGTTCATTCTGTTTTGCTATGGCTTCCAGCACTGCATTCGCCAAGTCATCAGCATCAAACTTGGCAATAAATTTGTTGGCGCCCACTTTTTCAACCATGGACTGATTAAATACACCGCTTAACGATGTGTGCAAAATCACAAAAAGATCTTTTAATCGCGGCTCTTTACGAATTTCCGTGGTCAGTGTATAACCATCCATATTTGGCATTTCAACATCAGAAATAACCATCGTCAGATGCTTGATGATATCCGGATCCTCATCTGCCCAGTCCAGCAAAACATCCAGTGCTTCCTGTCCATCTTTTACCAGAGTGGCGTCTATGCCCAATTGATCCAGAGTGCGTTTGATTTGCTTTCTGGCGACACTGGAATCATCCGCCACCAGGATATTGGCACCCGCCTCCACATGACTGTCATCAATGATGTCATCAGAGACTTTTTCCGTAACACCCACGACCTCGGACAGCACCTTCTCAACATCAATGATTTCAACCAGTTTTTCGTCAATACGTGTCACTGCTGTCATATAACTGTTTGCACCTGCCCCTTTTGGTGGTGCCAAAATTTCTTCCCAGTTCATATTGACAATGCGCTCAACGCTGTCTACCAAAAACCCCTGGATTGTGCGATTGTAGTCCGCAATAATGACGAAGGCATTTTCGGTCACCGGAGTCGGCGGACCTTTCAGCGCAAGACTCAAATCGAGCACCGGAATGGTACGACCGCGCATATTGGCTATACCTTTTACAACGTCGCTGGAATTTGGCACACGTGTCAGCTCCGGACAGCGAATCACTTCCTGCACCTTGAACACGTTAATCCCGTACATCTGCGGACCTTTCAAACGGAATAACAACAACTCCAGGCGGTTTTCACCCACCAACTGTGTGCGCTGGTCAACACCGTCAAGAATTCCAGCCATAAGAATGCTCCTGCATCAAATTTTTTCCAAAACGCCAAGATGCTCGTTTATCGACAAGCTGTCGTGCTTTCTGAAGAGCCCAAACAGAAATATACCCACTCCTTAATTTACCGTGTGTTGGCACAGGTATTGCCTCAACCATATCCGGGGGCCGGAGTTTTTTGTGATGAAACAGCTCACATAAGGAACGCGCACGTTCCTGACACTACGGTGAAATGCTGCGGGAGCCCTCATAAACACAGTGTCAAAAAATCAATTCACAGAAATTTCAACAATTTACGAAATAAAGCCTAAAGTCGGCCATTTTTTTGACGATAGGGTACACAGACAGCAAAACACACACCGCACGTCATAACGGACGATGCACACAAACAACCCGGCCAACATTGGCCAGCAAACGGCAATTTATCGCAGGAAAAACCATGGTCTGGCTCGTTAACTCAACTCACATCTCCACAAACTGGCTCAGCCTGCAAGTAAAGGTTTGCCTGACCAGCGGACTCCTGCTGCTAATGACACCTGTTATTGCAGCTAATCAATCTACGGAAATTCTCCGCCAATCTGTGCTGGACTTTTTGCAGATCCAAACGGCGAAACGCGCCACCGGGCAAGATATCGAAATCAGCGTGGGCCGCATTGACCCGCGCCTGAAACTTGTGGCCTGCCAAAAAACACCCACGGCCTTTCTCGCAGCAGGGGCAAAGTTGCAAGGAAAGCTGACGGTTGGTTTACGCTGCGTGGACCCAAAACCCTGGACGGTTTATGTGCCCGCACAGATTAAAATATTTGCAGATGTTATCGCCACTGCACAACCGCTACTCCGTGGCAACGAAATTTCTGCGGCAGATATCATCTTCGTGCGTCAGGAGATCAGCCAACTGCGCAGTGGCTATTTTACAAAAACAAATGCAGTGATCGGTAAAATTCTTACCCGGAACCTTGCCGCAGGACATGCCATCACTCCCAAACGAATCAAGGCAGCCATCCTTGTGCGTCGCGGAGAAAAAGTGACTATCGTGGCCACCGTTGGCATGTTGAAAGTCAAAGGAAAAGGCAAGGCCTTGAAAGATGCAGCACGGGGTGAACTCGTCTCTGTGCGTAATAGCCAATCAAAACGAATTATCCAGGGTATTGTCACAAAACCCGGCACAGTCAATGTGCAAATGTGAGAAAAATCACACAAGGCGAACAGTGGAACACAGATAAAGAATTTGCCCAAAAGGCCGATAAATCAACGTAGAAAGCACAGGAGAATGGCATGGCTGCCGAAATTACAGGTATTACGAAGACACCGTTATCAGGCAACAAAACAGATAGCAGTAAAGCAACTTCGAACAATACAATTGATCGCAATAACCAGGGTTCAGAGCGCGTGGAAAATACGCATAATACCCGTGCAGCCGCCCCGGTTGACAAGGTCACCCTGACACAACAGGCAGAAAAGTTACGCATGATTGAAAAAGCTATTAATGACCAGACAGACCTCGATAATGAACGTGTCGAAAACCTGAAACTGGAAATTGATGCTGGTCGCTATGATATTAATGCACAACGTGTCGCAGAAAAACTCATTGAATTTGAAATACTGTTTGTCACATAAACACATGCTGCAAACAGCCTGACCAACAGCTTGTAAAAAGATAAAAAAATGAAGCCGACTGAAAATTATTTTACTGAAGATATTCAAAACCTGAAAACTGTTCTGGGCCAACAACATATTCATTTATTGAAAATGCTCGATATTCTGAAGCAGGAACATCAAGCTCTGGGAAATAATAATCTGACCCGATTTGAGGAAATCGTACAACAAAAAAATCAACAGGTCAGAAATCTCGAAAAAATACAGCCCTTGTTGAGCACCGTTGAAAAAACAGTGGGCGGTGTACTGTCAAAATCTACATTTTCCGCATTTATTCAACGCATGCCGGACGGAACAGAAAAATCTGACATGAAATTATTGTGGGGAAAGTTTCAGGAAACACTGGAACAGTGTAACCGGCAAAATAAAACGAACAACCGAATATTAAATGCTTCAGCCATCAACCTGAAACAGGCACTCAATATTTTACGTGGCAACACAGATCAACCTGCATCAAACATCTACAGTAAAACCGGACAACAACAGGACAAGCCACAAGGCCAGTCTATTGCCGTCGCCTGAATGTACTCAAACCACGCCACAGGTTGCACACATGACAGACCGCTCCCCGGCACAAAATTCTACAGCTGACGACGAGTATACCCAGCAATATGAAACCGTGACATCAACGGCACGAATTTCAATGGTGTTGCGTCCATTAATGGAAAAACATGCCATCATTACTGTTACCCTTCCCGGTTCCAATCGTTTTTTTAATACTGCACTGCTTTCTGTCGATATCCAGGATGCCACCATCACCATCGATGGACTACATCCACAGGAAGGCCACGCACTGTTTCTGAAAATTGGCAGGCTCACCCTGCACACCACATATGAAGGTGTTGATGTCAGCTTTACCGTTAACCTGAAAAGATCGGACTCGGAAAATGGCATGGCTTTTTATGTTATTGATTTCCCGGAAAGTATCCGTTATTTACAACGCCGCAATGCATTTCGTGTTCCCGTGAGTGCTGCAAAGGAAATCATGGTGGAAATCAGAACCGCCGACAAAAAGTTATTTACCGGAGAATTAAGCGATATTTCGGCCGGTGGCATGTGTGTACGTTTTGCCAAAAAAAAAGAGCTTGATCTGTCAAATCACACGGAGGAAACACAGTGCTGTATTTATTTACCCGACAAACGAAAAATTCGCTGTATTTTTAAAGTGTGTCACTCCAATTATTTCGAAACAAGCAACAACCTGCATATCGGCGGAAGTTTTGAACGTCTTGACAAAGCACAAC
>JAADIL010000103.1 GCA_013151355.1 Gammaproteobacteria bacterium | reverse complement strand
TATCGACCCTTGGGTGCAAACAAATTATGAAATACCCTGGTGCCGTTGCATATGGCCGGGAATTCCCGGAATTTTGGGTTCAAATACCCATAGACGGGAATCCTGCAACTATTGGGAATGGGTCACATGTTGGTTTCATTGCCAGCTCGACAGAGGAGGTACATGCGTTTCACCAGGCAGCTTTAGAAGAAGGGGGCGTCGATGATGGTGCTCCCGGGCCAAGGCCAGATTATGGAGAATCATACTATGGATGCTTTATTAGAGATCTGGATGGAAACAAGATAGAAGCAACTTTCTGGAAAGAGGAGTCATAGTTGTAGCAAAAATACCTGAACAATGAATGCATGAGTCTCAGTTGCTACCGGTTAATCAGCCCTACTTTGAGGTCGTTGGCCTGATAAATGATTTTGCCATTGTGTATCACCATACCATCTGCGATTCCCATGGACATTGATTTTGTGAATACGCGTTTGATGTGTAGCCGGTACTGGATCGACCCCGCATTCGGGTATATTTGTCCACTGAACTTCACTTTACCGACACCTAATGCTCGACCTTTACCCGGTAATCCGGACCAGCCGAGAAAAACACCGAGCAATTGCCACAAAGCATCAAGACCGAGGCAGCCGGGCATGACAGGGTCTCCCGGGAAATGACAGCCAAAAAACCAGTGGTCCGGGTGGATTTTCAGGTCTGCATCAAGCTGGCCTTTATCAAAATTCCCTCCGGTGTTGGCAATATGGTTGATCTGGTCAATCATCAACATCAGGGAGCTCGGTAGCTGGGCATTCCCCGGACCAAAGAAGTTTCCATTCGCCATAGCCAAAATTTCTGTGTTTGAGAACTGCATCCAAATCTCCAAATAACAAGACAGGATGCAGCTTTACTTAATTTTGGGTTTGGCGATTGTAAAAATCGGACTTGAGGCGATTAAAAAACAAATTCGGGCTTGTTAATAAATACTTTTGATAATCCTTTATCAGGTGAGACTGATCAAAAAATCCCAGATCAAGTGCGATATTCAGGGAATCATCAGGTGTTGTGTACAGTTTTCTACAGGCATGCTGAATACGAATTATCTGGGTGAATGTTTTGGTGTTGAGGCCCGTGTGAAGTCGAAACAGGCGATTCAAGTGGCGACTGCTCCAGCCCACCATGGTTGCCAGCCGTTCAATTTTTATATTACCAAAGGATTGATATATCAACGTCAATGCCTGATCAAACTTCGTGACGGGTTGAGGTTTAAATTGTTGTAATAACCACTGTTCGCAAATCTGGGCCCGTTCATGGAAATGTTGGTATCGATAGATGTTGTTGTGAAGTTCACCGAATTTTCGGCAGGGAAAATACTGGCTATCAACAAACTGGTCTGTAATGTCAAAAAGATCCAGATCAAAAAAATAGCGTAAAGCCCCGGGGTAAAATCGAATCCCGAAATAATCTCCCGGTTGCCGTATTTGAATATCAGATGTCCGGGATTGGGCTCCACTTGTTTTTGAACCATGAGGCGAGATAAAAATGGCCTGAGATCCATCAGGTATAACGGGGTAAGGCGTTGGTTTTTCTGTGCTGATTTGTAAATAAGAATGAACAATGCCTCTCAATAGTTTACAGGGAGGTGTGTGCTTGAGAAGAATTCCGAAACGCTTCAGGCCCGCTTCCGTTAATGTTGGTTGAAATGCCTTGTATAACTCTTTCATCTGTCTTGTTACTGTCCCGCATTTTTCCTGATTGCGCTGATTCTTGGGTCGTCATGTTTGAGCTGGATATTTTTGGCTGCACCACTGTTGCCCGCAAGGTAGGGCGCAGCAGCTGCGGCCATGATGGGTATGGTGGTGCGCAGGTCGTTGGAGGTGCTGGTGATATTCATCAGGGTTTTCCAGAGGATTTTGCCTGCCGGTTTGATTTTGTAGGCTTCCAGTGCGGCGCTGCTGGTGTACACGGTGTAGCTGCGACTTTCGATGACGCTACCGACGTAGAGTGTTCGCAGGGGGACGTGTACTGCGCTGCGTGTGGTGGTGGTTGCGCCAGAGTTGTCTGTCCGGGTTCTGGTGATATTGATGGTGTTGCCACCAATGGTTTCGTAAATGGGGCGAGCGAAGGTGTTTACGCCGGTGCGGCCGTCGGAAATGGCGTAACGAAAGAAAATTTCCATGTCGGCGTCCCCGGGGGAATCGACACGCTGATAACCTTTTTTGGCCAGTATCGGGATGAACCAGGCGCTGAATTCGCGGAAAAAGAGGTCATCCTCTTGCCCTCCCGTGTTGCCATTGACCAGTACATAACGCTTGTTACCGGTGCTGGCCGTGGGGTCGGCAATGGCGCTGACCTGCACCACAAACGGCGAGGCACAGCCTGCCAACAGAACAAGCACCAGCAGGATAGCCAGTCTGGTGAATAAACGTTTTGTTTGCATGATCATCTCGTTGTGAAGTAAAGCATGGCTGAACCAGCACACCGTCAAAATAGCCTTGACGGTGTGCTGACCTGTATGTGTTCGAGTATAGAACCTTCGTCGGGTTCAGCTCAATTTCAGGTATATCAGGCTTTTCTAATATAAGATAAGCTGCTACGCTATTGGTTCGTTTGCTTTTGGCAAGAGCTTGTGTGGTTATGCCCGTTCATCAGGAATGGAAACTGTATAAGTTATTCAATCTCTATGGGTTCAATTCCCCGCAGCTTGCTGCGAATACCGTCATTCTGGCGCAGGCCAGAATCCAGAGGTTGAAACCCCTGGACACCGGCCTTCGCCGGTGTGACATTAATCGCTTTGGGTTTAATACCCCGTCAGCTTGCTGCGGGGTCGTTTATTTTCCGTTCCTTAGTTTGCAGGGAGTGTTGGTTATGGTGGAACATTGCGCGATTTTGCCTCGACAACGGTGGTTCCGGATCATCATCGTTTTGCTGGTGTGGGTATTGGCGTCGATGCCGGTTTTTGCTGAGGGACCACTGACGGTGGTGACTGTCGAGCAACAAGTGAAGCCGGACATTTTTATCGCTGACGCGCTGATCGAAGCGGTGCATCAAGCGACTCTGGCGGCCGAAACCACAGGGCGTATCACGCAAATCTTTTTTGATGTGGATGATGTGGTGGCGCAGGGGGATGTCTTGCTGCGTTTTACCGACAAGGAGCAGCAGGCCGGGTTGGCTCGTGCCGAGGCGGGACAAAAAGAAGCGGTTGCGCGTCTGACCCAGGCCCAGGCCGAGCACACTCGTATAAAGTCCGTGTTTGCCCGCAAGCTGGTGGCCAGATCAGCGCTGGATAAAAGTAGCGCTGATCTCAAAGCGGCGGAACAACGGGTGAAGGCCGCAGAGGCTGATCTTAAAAAGGCGCGTCAGCAACTGGAATACACCGTGGTGCGCGCACCTTATGCAGGCATTGTGGTGAAGCGTCACGTCAATGTGGGTGAGCGGGTGCGTCCAGGCACGCCGTTGATGACGGGGTTTTCACTGGCAAAATTACGTGCGACAACGAGTGTGCCACAGTCAATGGTTGCCGCAGTGCGCCAACATGGTGAGGTGCGTATCAGTATTGATCGTGCCGAGCCGGTCATCAGTAAGGATATTACGGTTTACCCCTATGCTGATGCGGCCAGCCATAATTTTACGGTGCGTGCGGAGTTATCATCTGTGCCTGCCGGGTTTTACCCCGGCATGTTTGCCAAGGCATATTTTGTGATTGGTGAAAAACCCCGTTTGTTGATACCTGCCCGTGCCGTGGTGCATCGCAGTGAAGTGACAGCGGTGTATGTGGTGGATGCGCAGGGGCAGGTGGGTTTTCGTGCTGTGCGCATTGGCCAGTCGTTTGCAGATGAGGCTGCGGGTAAAGCAGTCGAAGTGCTGGCGGGGCTGACGGTCGGGGAGCAGGTGGCGTTGAACCCGGTGAAGGCGGGAGCGCTGTTGAAAACACAGCGTATGAAGTAGGGAATAGCACAAATGGATACAAAACTGGGTTTATCCGGCCGTATTGCCAAAACGTTTTTGCTTTCTGAAATCACGCCTTTGCTGGCATTGGTGGGTTTGTTACTGGGCGTGTTTGCTGTGCTGGTGACGCCGCGTGAAGAAGAGCCGCAAATCAATGTGACTTTTGCCAATGTCTTTATTGCTTTTCCGGGTGCCAGCGCACAGGAAGTCGAACGTCTGGTCAGCACGCCAGCGGAGCAAATTCTTTCGGAAATTTCCGGTATCAAACATGTTTATTCTGTTTCCCGTTTGGGGCAGTCAGTGCTCACGGTGCAGTTTGAGGTGGGTGAAGATCGTACCCAGGCCATTGTGCGTTTGTATAACGCAATTTATTCTAACCAGGATTGGTTGCCCCAAAATCTCGGTGTCGGACAACCCATAATCAAACCCAAGGGCATTGATGATGTGCCCATTGTTACTCTGACCTTGTGGAGCGAAGATACATCCACAGGTGCCTATGAGTTGCAACAGGTGGCACACGCTATTGAAGCCGAGTTGAAACGGGTGCCGGGTACCCGGGATATTTATACGGTAGGTGGTGCGGACAGAGTGGTACGGGTGGTGCCGGATGCAGCACGATTAGCGGGTTACGGTATTGCGCTGGATGATTTGCGACGTACCTTGCAAATGGCCAACCGCTCGCAACATGCGGGGCAGCTGGTGGCAGACAATACGGAAATTCAGGTGCATGCAGGACAGTTTCTGGCCACCGCACAGGAAGTGAGTGCATTGGTGGTGGGCGTGCGTGATGGCCGACCGATTCGCTTGTCTGATGTGGCTGAGGTGCGCCTGGGGGCTGATCAGCCGGAGCACTATGTCTGGTTAGGTGATGCACAGGGCGACCATCCGGCAGTGACGGTGGCCATTGCCAAAAAACCGGGTGTGAATGCGGTGGATGTGGCCAACAAAGTCATCAAGCGCTTTGAGCAATTAAAGGGTACGTTTGTACCGGATGGTGTTTATGCCACGGTGACCCGCAATTACGGTGCCACCGCCAATGACAAAGCACAAAAACTGATTGGCAAACTGGTGTTTGCTACTGGTTTTGTGGTGTTGCTGGTGCTGTTTACGCTGGGGCTGCGTGAAGCCTTTATTGTCGGAGCGGCGGTAGTGATCACACTGGCGGCCACCCTGTTTGCCTCCTGGGCCTGGGGCTTTACCATTAACCGGGTGTCGTTGTTTGCGCTGATTTTTTCCATTGGCATTCTGGTGGATGACGCCATTGTGGTGGTGGAAAACATTCACCGTCATATGAAAATGAGCAATAAAAATCTGCGGGAAATCATTCCGCTGGCCGTGGATGAAGTCGGCAGTCCTACCATTCTGGCGACCTTTGCCGTGATTGCCGCGTTGCTCCCCATGGCCTTTGTGACCGGCCTCATGGGGCCATACATGAGCCCCATTCCCAT
>JAADIL010000232.1 GCA_013151355.1 Gammaproteobacteria bacterium | reverse complement strand
GCAGTTGGATTTACGAGGTAATTGCACCTCGGCATGCACCTCAGGTTTTGTGACCCACGTCGAAACCAGGTCAGCCCCATTGGTTCTCATTTTGAGACCCTCATTGTAGCGCAAAGTTTCGGGGTGGTGGAAAGAATTATGATGTGGCGAAATCAGACATATTGACGATGCGCGCTCTGATTTCCGCGCAGGGTGTGCCACATTATGGAGCTTGTCTTGTGTAAATCTGTTTGATTAACATGAGTAATTCTGATTATTAGCGATTATTATTGATAGAGAATTTATCATGAAAACCAAAGTTATTACCGCGCATGTTCCTTCACCGTTGGCAGATAAAATCGATGATTTGGCACGGCGTCTTGAGCGACCCAGGGCCTGGGTTGTGAAACAGGCATTGACTGCGTGGGTTGATCAGGAAGAAGAGCGGCACCGGTTAACGCTGGAGGCAATGACTGATGTCGATAAAGGAAATGTCATTGATCATAAATCTGTCCAGATATGGACGGAAAGCCTGGAGACTGATATGCCACTTCCTGTGCCTCGTTAATGAAAGTTCAGTGGACCCGCAAGGCGCTACCCGATTTGAGTCACCTCTTTGAATTTTTGGCACCGGTGAACCGGCGGGCTACAGCCAGGACGGTGCGATCTTTAACAGCAGCGCCTGTGCGAATCATTGAGCAACCCCGTATCGGCGAACGACTTGATGAGTTTGAACCGCGAGAAATACGCAGGTTATTTGTAGACCACTGATGCGCTACGAAATTCAGGGGTCCACCCTTTATGTGTTGCGGCTTTGGCATACGAAAGAGGATCGCTGATGCCTGGAGCCCTGTGGCTTCTCTGGATGCCGGAGCAAGTCCGGCACGACAGGGTGGGGTTAAGGGGTGGAATACACACCAGGGTTGATTCTTAAAACCGCATGGTAGTTGCTCCGTGCGTCGTCCAAAGTACCTGTTGTGGGTACTTTCAACAAACTTTTCCCGCATTTTATACGTCAGAAGATATTCAGCGGCAGCGGCCTTTCATGATGCGCTGTTTGTCCCGCTGCCAGTCACGGTCTTTTTCGGCGGCGCGTTTGTCGTGTTGTTGTTTGCCCTTGGCGAGACCAATTTCGGCTTTAACCCGGCCATGCTTCCAGTACAAAGCCGTTGGCACCATGGTATAGCCCTTGCGTTCCACAGCACCAATGAGCTTGTTGATCTCAGAGCGATGCAACAGCAGTTTGCGCACCCGTGTGGGTTCAGGGTGAATGTGCGTGGAGGCGGTAATCAGCGGAGTGATCAGCAGATTACTGATGTACGCCTCGTTATTTTTGAGAAATACGTGGGCATCAACAATCTGGATGCGCCCGGCGCGCAGGGCTTTGACTTCCCAGCCTTGCAGGGCGATACCGGCCTCGAAGCGATCTTCGATGAAAAAATTGTGACGGGCCTGTTTGTTCAGCGCGATGGTATTGCTGTGGCCGGTTTTCTTCTTTTTTGACATGGTTTTGACATGGGCGGGGATTATACCGGAAGGATGCTGCTTCGCGGGCATAGTTGAGGATAGTTGAGCCGATGCGTTAATTCACCGACAATGTTGCCAACAAAATCTGCGGGAGGGCAGGGCAGTATGTCAACAAAACGTGAATCCATTCACGGTCAATGGTCAAATCGCTGGATTTTTATTCTGGCTGCTACGGGCTCGGCGGTAGGTCTGGGCAATATCTGGAAATTTCCGTACATCACGGGTGAGAATGGCGGCGGCGCGTTTGTGCTGGTGTATTTGCTGTGTATTGCGGTTATTGGTATTCCGATCATGATGGCTGAGGTATTGCTGGGGCGTCGAGGTCGGCAGAGCCCGATTAACACCATGAAAACCCTGGCGAAAGAAGAGGGTCGTTCAAAAGCCTGGGCATTGCTGGGGTGGAGCGGGGTGGTTGCGGGGTTTTTGATTCTCTCTTATTACAGCGTGATTGCCGGATGGGGGCTGGCTTATGTGCTGAATGCAGGGTCGGGGGCGTTTACGGACGCACCGGCGGCGGAGATTCAAAACATATTTACGACACTGGTGGCGAATCCCTGGCAACTGATTTTCTGGCACAGCCTGTTTATGCTGATGACCATGCTGGTGGTGGCGCGGGGAGTGAAGAAGGGGCTGGAGGTGGCGATCCGGTTTTTGATGCCCGCCTTGTTTGTGCTGTTATTGATTATGGTAGGTTACGCCATCAGCAGCGGTGAATTTGTGCGTGGCCTGAGTTTTTTGTTTACGCCGGATTTCAGTAAAATCACTGCGGAAGGGGTGTTGATTGCCATGGGGCACGCCTTTTTCACCCTGAGTTTGGGCATGGGGGCGATCATGATTTATGGCTCGTACATGCCCAAAAATGCCTCCATTGCCAAAACATCGATTATTGTGGCACTGGCGGACACTGTTGTTGCACTGCTGGCCGGTATGGCGATTTTCCCCATTGTGTTTGCCAATGCCCTGGAACCGGGCGCGGGTCCGGGGTTGATTTTCCAGACGTTGCCTATTGCCTTCGGAAGCATGCCCGGTGGCAGCTTTTTCGGGGCGGTATTTTTTGTTTTACTGGTGCTTGCGGCCTGGTCCTCGGCCATTTCGCTCATTGAGCCGGCGGTGGCCTGGTTGGTGGAAAACAAGGGCTGGACGCGCGTCAAGGCCAGCGCCTGGTGTGGTTTTGCGACATGGTTGATGGGGTTGGGCACAGTGCTGTCGTTTAACGAATGGTCTGACTACACGTTATGGGGCAAAAACTTTTTTGATCTGCTGGATTTCCTCACGTCTAACATTATGTTGCCACTGGGTGGGTTATTTATTGCACTGTTTGCGGCCTGGGTGATGAAGTCGTCATCCACCTCGGATGAGCTGGCGTTGGCAGAAAATGGTCTGGCACACACCAGCTGGCGGTTTCTGGTGCGTTTTGTCACGCCGGTGGCGGTGATTATTGTTTTCCTTAATGCCATTGGAGTGATGTAAAAATGGCAGCGATTTCAAAAAGCGCATTGGTGCACCACAGTGCGGCAGATATGTTTGCGCTGGTGGATAACGTATCTGCCTATGTGGATTTTCTCCCCTGGTGTGGGGGTTCCGAAGAATTATCGCGCAGTGAAGATGAGGTGCGTGCGACGGTGGTGATTGCCTATGGAGGGCTTAACAAGGCATTTACCACGCAGAACCGTTTGCAACGTAACAAGATGATTGAAATTAATTTGATTGACGGCCCCTTTCAACATTTGCACGGCTTTTGGCGTTTTGATGCGCTGTCGGAAAATGCCTGTAAAATATCGTTTGATATGGAATATGAGTTTTCCAGTAGACTGGTCGGCATGGCGCTGGGGCCGGTGTTTAGCCAGATTGCCAATGCCTTGCTGGATTCTTTTTGTCAACGTGCGGAGGTCGTGTATGGAAGCTAGTGCTGTGAGTCATCCGGATCGTGCTGAAATGAAGGGTGAAATGGAGAATAAAGAAGCAGAAGTGAACACTGCACCGAAAAAAATGGTTGTTGAGGTTGCTTATGCAGAACCGGAAACGCAAGTGGTTATTCCGCTGACTGTGGATGAGGGGGCGACCCTGGAGCAGGCGATTCGCCAGTCAGGTGTGCTGGAAACCTTTCCCGATATTGATCTTGCGGTTAACAAGGTGGGGGTTTTTGGCAAGCTGGGCAAGCTGAATCAGGTTTTGCGGGAAAGGGATCGTGTGGAAATTTATCGCAAACTGATTGCTGATCCCAAGGCGGTGCGCAAGCAGCGTGCGGCGGAAGGCAAAAAAATGCGCAAGGGCGAAAGTAGCGATCAGTGAGCGTGGCCCCCTTGTCCCTGCCCCTGGGCGGATGAGCTACTGTGCAGAGATGAGCCCGGTTTTTTGACCTCACTCTCTTTGGGTAATACCGACTGCACATCAATCTTGCTGAGCTGGTCATTTTCAAAATACACGGTAAGATGCGCGGACTGCTGTTCGTCGGTATTGCCCGCTTCATAGATGTACACATAATCCCAGCGGTCACGATGGAAGGGGTCAACGATCAGCGGGGTGCCCAGGGTGCCTTCAACACGTCTTTTATCCATACCAATTTTAAGTTTTTCAAACATTTCCTGAGTGATAACATTGCCCTGCTGAATGTCGATTTTGTGTACAGAGCAAGCCGACAGCAGCAACAGAAAAAACACGATTGATATGATGTGCCCGGTTTTTGTTAAAAAAGGCCTGGCGAGAAAATCAGTCATAATGCCTTG
>JAADIL010000053.1 GCA_013151355.1 Gammaproteobacteria bacterium | reverse complement strand
GCCATGCCTGCTACCACGAACAGGCCTACCCAGATTTGTACCGACCTTGAATGCATCATTGTTATTTCTCCAGACCAATGTCGTGTTTTGACGACAGATTTATATCCCTGCAACATAACGCAGAGGCGCGGAGACGCAGAGAAAACAAATTTTTAACACTGCTTCTATGCGTATCTTCGTTGTCTCTCAGAGCCTTGCTATACAACACTTAACTCACTGATGTGTAGGGTGGGCACTGCCCACCATCAAGGCTTGAGCAAAGTGCAGCTGGTGGGCGATGCCCACCCTACCTTCTGATGTTACGCAAGCTTCAGTTAGAATGCGGGCCGTGGCATCACGTAAAAACCGTCAGTCATTGATTCATTATTCGAGTGCGTAACATCAGTTAACTCATAAGGCGAGACTTGAATTTAACCAAACATCAACGCAGTCAATATAAAGTCCAACCCCAACACCGCCAGCGAACCATGCACCACAGTATTGGTCGTCGCCCGGCTCACACCCTCCGAGGTGGGTACAGCATCATAACCCTCAAATACGGCAATCCAGGTCACCACAAAACCAAACACAATACTTTTGATAACACCGTTGAGAATGTCTTCATACAAATCCACTTTGGCCTGCATCTGCGACCAGAAAGCGCCCTCATCCACACCCAGCAGGCCTACAGCCACAAAATAGCCACCAATGACACCCAGCGCACTGAAAATCGCTGCCAGTAACGGCATGGCCAAAATACCCGCCATGAATCGTGGAGCCACCACCCGGTGCAATGGGTCTACCGCCATCATTTCCATGGCCGACAATTGCTCGGTGGCTTTCATCAGTCCGATTTCAGCGGTGAGCGCCGAACCTGCTCGCCCGGCAAACAACAAACCGCCGACCACCGGCCCCAGTTCCCGTACCAATGACAATGCCACCATGACACCCAGCGATTCCGTCGCGCCAAAGTCCACCAGCGTGTTGTAACCCTGCAAGGCCAGCACCATACCCACAAACAAGCCAGACACGGCAATAATCAGCAGTGATAACACACCCACCGAGAACAGTTGATTAATAACCAGACCGAAACGCGGCAACAAGGCTGGAAACCCACCCAATACATGCCACAGAAACAAATGCCCACGGCCCAGCCGTTCAGCCACACCCAATGCCGTTGCGCCCAGTTTTTGCAATTGGTCCAGCATCAATTACCCCCGCCAAACAGGTCATCGGCATAATCGGTTGCCGGGAAATGAAAGGGGACTGGTCCATCTCTTTTACCCTGAATAAACTGTTGCACCCAGGGTGACTGTGATTGACGCAAGTCGTCGGGGCTGCCGTGCTCCACTACCTTGCCCGCAGAAATCACGTACACATAATCAGCAATAGACAGGCTTTCCTGCACGTCGTGAGAAACTATTATCGAAGTCAGCCCCAGCGCATCAGTCAACGTGCGCAACAGCGACACCAGCACGCCCATGGAAATGGGGTCCTGACCAGTGAAGGGTTCGTCGTACATGATCATCATCGGATCCAGGGCAATAGCACGCGCCAATGCCACGCGGCGTGCCATGCCACCGGAAAGCTCACTGGGCATCAGGTCACGCGCACCGCGCAGCCCCACAGCGTGCAGTTTCATCAGCACCAGATCACGAATCATGGTTTCGTTAAGTTGTGTGTGCTCGCGCAAAGGGAAGGCGACGTTATCAAACACGTTGAGGTCCGTCAGCAGGGCACCGTTCTGAAACAACATGCCCATGCGCTTGCGTAATTCATAAAGCGGCCGGTAACCTAAATCGGGCACCGATTGGCCATCGACATGCACCGTGCCTGCATCTGGTCGCAGCTGGCCACCGATCAAACGCAGCAGAGTGGTTTTGCCGGTGCCGCTGGGGCCCATGATGGCGGTGAGTTTGCCGCGCGCGATGTCAATGTTGATGCCATCAAAAATGGCACGCTCACCACGGAGGTAAACCAGATCACGAATCCGTACCAGGGGCTCGCCAACGGGCTCACTGGCAGACTCGTTCAGGTTCTCTGTCTTCGTATAGGGGTTGGTCATCGGGGATTGTGGGCAACCATTTTCCGGGATTGATTATTCGAGAGCATTACACGAAATATTCTGAATCCGCGAGAAAAACTCTCTTTTATTTTGTCCGTTCTTCTCTGACGTTACCGCCACGCAATTGGTTCAACCGGTGATTCAATCAAATATCAGGAATTACCAGCATGTCGCCAATCATCATCGCCGCCCGCAACGAATCAGGTTCCGGCGATTCATGTTCCACCATCAACAACACCTTGCGTTTGTCACTACTCTCATTGTCACAGCGCAGGCAGGCTTCTATAGTCTCACGCCACTCTCTGGGAGTGTAGTGATTATTACCCGTCACGCGGGCCACGACAAAACGGCCACTACGCCAACCCGGTTTGCCCTCATGGGTATCCCAGCACAACTCAACCCCGTGTTGCGCCAGTAAATCCTTGCCATTGTTGCTGATTGTCACATTGTCCGGCAGTAATACACAAACTGGTGCCAGTGCCGTGGTTGCATCCAGGCTCGGGGCAATCATCGCCAGATCTTCATCTACCGTGAGCGGGCGCAACAGGATGCCTTTCAAGTGTGTCCTCAGAAGCCCGGCGGCTTGCGCAAACTTCGCCCAGTCGATGAACAGGTCCGTGACCTCCAGATAAAACTCAAAACCCTCAACGACATCTTCCACCCAGCGTTCAACTTCCAGCGGGTCCACATTGGCAAATTCTGCCGCAGGCACCACTACCGCACGAAACTCATTGCTGTAATACGCGAGTTGCCAGTCTTCCGGCAAATCATCCGGATAAAAACTGTTGTTCCAGTCTGGATATGACCAGCCACGCGCGGCAACAATGATATCGGTGTGTGATTTTGTCATGTGAAGGATATTACATGTTCTGTCATCAAGCTGCTGACAAGCGATAACGGCCTCATCATCAAATGATGTTATTGTTTGTGTAAAATATCTCTAATGGTAAACCCTGACAGTAAACTATCCAGAAACTATCCCGGGCTGTTACCAAGAACGGCAACAAACGACAAATCCTGAACACATTTTACTGCACATGGCTGACATTCTTCCCTTCAAACGCCCCGTACCCCGCAAACCCGCAAACCCGGTGATATTCACAAGGGCAAAACCCTGTGCAAAAGCGGCTTTCACAAGTGGGAAATCTCCAAAGACAAACAATTCGACAGCCGTCAGGGCAAACTGGTGACGCTTTATATCTGCAAACGATGCGGAGCAATCAAAAGTAAAAACCTTTGAAACAACCCCTCGCTCTCGTAGAATACCCCTTCACAATGTGGAATTTTTAATGTGAATTAAGGGCTGAATCGTTCTGTTAGTTGTTGAAAATACTATAAGCAAAGACCCTCTAACTCTTTTTGTTAGCCGTTTTTTCTTGCACGATCATTGAGGAGATATACACGAAGCTCTCTTTCTCCTCGCATAACATAAAGTATGTAGACCTTCTTCCCGTCTACACGGTAGAAAACCCGGCAAGGTCCAGCGATAATTTCTTTATATCTTGATTTTCTTTCCAGCTCAGGAGGCTGCCTTCCCGACTCAGGATGACCCTCCAGGCGCTCTACAGCTGAAAATTCCTGTTGAACGAGCTGCTTTGCCGTAGCGATATTGTCCAGGGCTATATATTCTGCAATTTCATTAAGATCAAATAAAGTCGGCTCGGTCCATATTACTTGAGCCACTTACTCATAGCCTCTTTTGCTTCTTTTTGAGTCAATATTCGACCATCCTGAATTGCACGCTCACCCCGGGCCAAGCCCTCCAGAAGCCGCATACGGTTTTGCATAAACTCATAATCTTCGACATCAACCAGATAAGCCGATGGCTGACCATGCTCTGTAATTAAGATAGGTTCTTTAGATTTGTGCAAATCGGCCAGTATTTTAGTCGCGTGCCGTTTAAGTGTAGTAACAAGTTCTATTCTCATAAAAGTGACACTATACTATCACTTTCGGCTTTTCAAGATCGATCAACGGGACTTTCAACCTACAGATAAACACAAATACAGGCTTATCTTTCTTGTATAAGAATCTGTATCAATTTGTACTCATCGATGGCTCCACATATCAAGGCGAGTGGTAGCCATTACTATTCTCCAAATCCCTTAGTACGGATGCTTTCCGTACACATATAATAAATGTAGCCCTTATTTACATTCTCGCCAATACGTACGGAGCCTTTACGTACATAAGAGAGCAAATTGTGCATTTCTGTCAGTTTTTTACATGCCAAGCCTATAAAACATCCTGCTGCGCAACGGTCTTGGATGAAACATAGCGCATGGTGGGACGACTAGCGGCTTCACAAATAGCTTCGACATCATTGAAGTCATTCTTGTTCGTTTTGAGATAAGTGTTGTGGGGGCCGAGAGCTAGAGACCCTTGGCTACCTCGATTAGGCATTTTTTAAATTTATTCATGTTATGAATTCAAAATCTGGTGTTTTTGTTTCCGTGATTACTTTCCTTAACCAAGAGACAAATTCCTGTGATAGAGCAGGCATTGAATGCGACCTATACAAAGCAGCTACACGGCGGGTATCCTCAAACTGTCTAATTTTATCCAGTATTACCGGAAAGTGCTTAGCTTTCGATAAAGAGTGTGCAAATAGCAAATTATCAGGACTAATGCGATCAAGGTTTACAGCAGTATCAACGCGCTTTCTGCATCTACATATATTTTCAGGATTAACCAGCCCGCATTTAGAGGTCATGACTGACAGGATACGTTGTCGTGCTCGTGACAATTGTTTTCTAAAGGTCCCTTGGGTTATTTCTAGAACTATAGCTGCTTCACAGTGGTCTAACTCAACTATTTCTCCGAGAATATAGGCCAAGCGATGTTTACGATCTAAACACATAAGCATTGCCAATGTGCAGCCTACTTTCACTTCCTCTAATAGAAGTTTCTCATCAAGATCACACTCTATGCGTATAGCGGTACTGGATATGCCTTGCAATAGATCTTCGGCGAACTCGTCGAATGTCATCGCTTGCTTTTCCATTCTCTTTTTTTTCAGTGTTAGCAATGTATTAGAGGCTATTCGATATACCCATGTTTTAAAGCCACTTTCACCTCGAAATCCACCCAGATTAGTAATTACCTTGATAAGAATTTCTTGCGTGGCATCCTCTGCGTCTTGAGGGTGCCACAGAAAACGTAGAGCAATTCCATATACGTCTTTTTGTATGGCACGCACCACTGCCTCTAGTGATTTTCGATTTCCTGCTTTGGCTAAAGTAACCTCAGCTTCTAAACACTGCATCTTTGAGGTTACATTTTCATTCATTGTCTTCTAGTAACTCTTTCAGTTTTCTGAGTTCTTTTTCAAGTATTTGAGATTGAGCTTCCAATGCACCTTCAATCTCTTCAAGAGGTACAGGTGGTGGCATAAGAATAAAACCATAAACACAATGGTCTTGGTCGGCTTCTACAATTCGCGAAAAGGCTGTCGCTACACTCTGATCAGGAAATGTCATTTGCCAGTCAACCAACCCATAATCGGCGGATGCTTGTACCTCAAGGTCGATTTCAACCTCCCCTTCGGGGGTTTGCATTATAGCTTTCCCCTGATTTATAGAAGCAAAAGCATTTGTCCATTTCGGCAAGTTATTTGGATCAGCAATGAACGTAAATGCCTTGCTTTTTGACACATTCAAATCAATACCCTGTATATCAAAGTTTTTCATAATAGCTCTCCTATGGAGTTATTGTTGAACCTCGAAAATCGCGGTTCTTCCATAGTTGGACTATCAAAGGGTACTTCGTGTGACAGATGCCTAACGTCTAAGCATTTATACCTCATGTGCAATTCAGCATGGGGTATAAATGTCTG
>JAADIL010000143.1:920-4383 GCA_013151355.1 Gammaproteobacteria bacterium | reverse complement strand
TTGAACTCGTCGATATATTCAGGTTTGAACAACTGATGCACCGAACAATAACCTTTCCACAAAATGATTTTGGCTTTTTTGATCTGTTCCGGGGTCAAACCGCCTGATGGTAAGTCGTAATCCCACACCACCATTTGATCCAACGGGATATCCATGCTGAAACCCGTGTTGCGGCCCAGGTGCTGATCCGGGAAAAACAATATATTTTTTCGCGCTGTTTAAAGGCCCATTCCAGTACATGGGGTGCATTGGTGGAGGTGCAGACGATACCGCCGTGGCGACCACAAAACGCTTTTAAGTCCGCCGCCGAATTGATGTAGGTCATGGGGGTAATCTGTTCGTCTGGCTCCAGCACTGTGGATAATTCGCGCCAGGCGCGTTCCACGTTGGCAAGATTGGCCATGTCAGCCATGGAACAACCAGCTGCCAGATCAGGCAAAATGGCAATCTGTTCGGGACGGGAGACGATGTCCGCTACTTCCGCCATAAAATGCACGCCACAGAATACGATGTACTCGGCTTTGGAATTCGCGGCACTGCGTGACAGTTTTAGTGAATCACCGCTGACATCGGCATGCCGAAAGGTTTCCTCACGCTGGTAATGATGGCCAAGAATGATCAGCCGATCACCCAGCGCAGCCTTGGCAGCAACGATACGCTCCTGGATTTCATCTTCACTCATGGTGGTGAAGTTTTGCATTTTTTTGCATTTCTACTTTCAGCAATGTGGAATTTGCAGACATCTGGTCATTTCCCGGTTACGTCGATGGGACGATGGTATCACTTTGTATTTGAAGTACAACTCAGGAAGGGAAAACGACACAGTTTTCAACTCCCGACAGGAGCACAAAGTGGAGGTTTACAGGTTATTTTTTGGGGGGGGGCATAGCCGTCAGGCTAAGCGCTACCCGGGAAGAGGGTGGAGTTGGGGTGTTTATCGATTTTTTTGTTCCACGCTATTCAACACAAAGTAAAACCACAGGGTGAAACAAGCGCAGCGGTTCCACCAACAGGCTATAAAGAACAACAAATCGCCTCTGTGCTCACTACCGCTGACAAAAAACTCAAAAGCCTGCAACAAAGACCCGATTGCCTGAAACAGGAGAAAAAAGCCCTCATGCAACAATTGCTTACCGGCAGACGGCGAGTCAGGGAGGATGTCGATGTCGATAGCTGATCGAATCTTGAATATGTCCTTTACCCATTTGGTGGAACCGCTACGCTTGTTCCACCCTACCCGGCTCATTCCGTGCGTTTATAGTCGGAATCCAGGCGTTTAAGCCTCCAGATAAACGCCTCATAATACATCAGAAGGCTGTATTATGAGGTGCTGAAAAATGGCGTGCTATAAACGCAAAGGTCGCAAAGTTTACTCTTTTTCTCTGCGCCTTTGCATCTCTGCGTTAGATTTTATAACCCGGCAGGTTGAGACGCTTACTGCGCCGCATCCTCTTCTTCTACCCTGGGTTTGCTGCGCAATTTAATACCCAACTCACGTAGCTGCGCATCACTCACATCAGACGGCGCATTGGTGAGCAAACAAGCGGCGGTCTGGGTTTTGGGGAAAGCCATAACTTCGCGAATGCTGGCCGCACCGGTCATTAACATCACCAGGCGATCAAGACCGAAAGCGATGCCCCCGTGGGGCGGGCAGCCATATTTGAGCGCATCCAGCAGAAAACCAAACTTTTCCTGTGCCTCTTCGTCGGAAATACCCAGCTGGCGGAATACCGTTGCTTGCACCTCCGCACGATAAATACGTTGTGACCCCCCCCCCACTTCGGTGCCATTGAGCACCATGTCGTAAGCACGGGACAGACAGTTGCCGGGGTCAGATTCCAGTTTGTCGATATCGCTTTCTTTTGGTGCGGTAAAGGGATGGTGCAGCGCCGTCCATCGTTTGCCATCGTGCTCAAACATGGGGAAATCCACCACCCACAGCGGTCTCCAGCCGTGTTCCACCAGACCACGATCGTGGCCCAGTTTGACACGCAAGGCCCCTAACGCTTCGCTGACAATATTGGCCTTGTCGGCACCAAAGAACACCAGGTCGCCGTCTTCCGCACCGGTGCGCTGCATGATGCCATCAACGGTTTCGTCCGGCAGGAATTTCAAAATTGGAGATTGCAGGCCATCACGGCCTTTGGCCAGTTCGTTGACCTTGATGTAGGCCAAACCTCTGGCACCGTAGATGCCCACATATTTGGTGTAATCATCGATTTCCTTTCGACTTAACTCGTTGCCTTTGGGCAGGCGCAACGCAGCAACACGGCCATCAGGGTCTTTGGCCGGACCGGCAAACACCTTGAAGTCTACGTTTTGCATCAAGTCAGCCACGTCCACCAGTTCCAGTGGAATGCGCAAATCCGGCTTGTCGGAACCAAAACGCTGCATGGCCTCGGCGTAGGACATACGCGGGAAAGGTTTGGGTAACGGCGCTTCCAGCACATGCGCAAAAATATCGCGTATCATATCTTCCATCAGTGACATGAGTTCTTCCTCGTCCATGAACGAGGCCTCGATATCAAGCTGGGTGAATTCGGGCTGGCGGTCGGCGCGCAGGTCTTCGTCACGAAAACAACGCACGATTTGGTAATAACGGTCCACACCAGACATCATCAACAGTTGTTTAAACAACTGTGGCGACTGTGGCAGAGCAAAAAACTGGCCGGGATGGGTACGGCTGGGTACTAAATAGTCGCGTGCACCTTCTGGTGTGGCAGCGGTGAGCATGGGAGTCTCGATGTCGAGAAAGCCCTTTTCATCCAGTGAATGACGCAGCGTGCGGGCAATTTCAGAACGCAGTTTGAGGCGCTTGAACATGGTCGGACGACGCAGGTCAATGTAGCGATAACGCAGACGATGCTCTTCGGAGACTTCGTCGTCCTCAATGTCCAGCATAAACGGAGGTGTTTCGGCGCGGTTGAAAATCTCCAGTTCTTTGCCCAGTACTTCCACCATACCGGTGGGCATATCCGGGTTTTCCGTACCTTCGGGACGTTTGCGCACGCGACCCACCACTTTCAGCACAAATTCGTTGCGCACACTTTCGGCCAGGGCAAAGGCTTCCACCGTATCCGGGTCAAACACTACCTGGCTGATGCCCTCACGGTCACGCAGATCAATGAAGATCACTCCTCCGTGATCGCGGCGACGGTGCACCCAGCCGCAAAGCGTCACGGTTTCATCGATGTTGGATTCGTTAATCTGGCCGCAATAATGGCTGCGCATGGTGATTCTATCCTGTCAGTGGTGACTTGTTTGAGAAAGGCGGGAATGGTACGGATTGGACCTCTTCCTTGCAACCCGGGCTTGCACCTGGGCACGGCTAATTTGTTCTGAATTGTCACCTAAATCCTGCAAGTGCTCGTACTTAGGGACGCGCACGTAATAACATCCCGATCTGGCGCTCATATTTAGTCTGTATTTGTTCGTTCTGATTGAACAAAAGTGCAGGAATAGT
>JAADIL010000143.1:0-906 GCA_013151355.1 Gammaproteobacteria bacterium | reverse complement strand
TTCTATTTCGAGCTTTTGTGATTGAAGAACGGGCAAAGACGGGCTGAAGATGAGATGCAAGATCGGGATGTTATTGCGTGCACGTCCCTTACTCAGCACAGGCTATACCGCTGAACACTATTGTGCTAATTTGTGTACATGTGAACACAGCCGAGGTGCAATACGTTGCGATCAACTACCATGACTATACGCCTGGATTCAGAGCTCAAATCTCGCCTGGACAAACTGTCCATAGCCACTCGCCGTAGTAAATCATTTCTCGCCGCCGAAGCTGTTCGCGAATTCATCGAATTAAATGAGTGGCAGATAGATGAAACAAAAGCGGCCATCAAAGAAGCCGATAATGGCGACTTTGCCAGCGAACAAGAAGTGCAAGCCGTTTTTAATAAATGGGGTGTAAATGGAGATTAAATGGCTACGGAAGGCATTAAAGAACCTCAACCAGGAAGCAGAGTATATTGCCAGAGATGATCCTCAAGCGGCTCGACTGATGGTGCAGCGCATTCAATACACTGTTTCTTTACTCATCCACAACCCTGCTCTGGGGCATCCAGGACGACTACCGGGTACCCACGAACTTGTTATTCCCAACACGCACTACATAGTTCCTTACCGTGTTCGTTCTCGTCAGATTGAAATTCTGCGGGTATTTCACACATCGCGTAAACAGCCAGGGCGCTGGTAGCATAGCAGGTGGGGTTCGTTATAATACGCACCAACCAATAACCAACATCGCCAACGTGAAATTTATTTCGTTTCCATTTTGATGTGCTCATCACGTCGTAGTGCCGGGCCGCATTTCTTTGTGACAAAGCGTTTCCTGATTACCCATGAAGCTCAGCCATAAAGCAGAAAACCTAACGCCAACAAATTCAACTAGTTATAAATAAATTTTCGAATACTTAA
>JAADIL010000200.1:377-3672 GCA_013151355.1 Gammaproteobacteria bacterium | reverse complement strand
AAAAACCTGACTCAATCCTGTCTCCGGAAATATCCACAACAACACGGTCAGAAATTTATGATTTTTACCAGACAAGGCAAAAAATCAGGCGTTTTCCAGCAAACAAATTGCTTTCTCCGGATCACGGGCAACAAGAGGTCTTCGCCTAAAGCGCCTACTGTTGGTGCCCGTTCTTCAATCACAAAAGCTCAAAATAGAACAACTATTCCTGCACTTTTGTTCAAAGCTTCCGCATCCATGCTCACGCCCCTTACTACCTACATCCCTGTAGGCAATCAGAACGAACACCAACAGTAGGCGCTTTAGGCGAATACAGACTAAATATGAGCGCCAGATCGGGATGTTTTACGTGCACGTCCCTTATTCAGACGAGCTGAAAAAACAATAAGTATTTAACGCAAAGATCGCAAAGGTGCAAAGAACGCAAAATTGACTCTTTTTCTTTGCGACCTTTGCGTTTATAACATGTCATTTGTCAACGCCACTACAATACAACCTTCTGATGTATTCTAATGAGGTGCTTGTCCGGCGGCTTAAACGCCTGGATTCGGGCTGAAGATATGCCGGAATGACTGTGTTTTCAGTAAAAAGCGCTAACGGAGTGATTTAGCGCTTAATTCACGTTAAAAGGATGGCGCAAAATAATGGTCTCATTACGATCCGGACCGGTAGAAATTATATCGATAGGCGTTTCGGTAATTTCTTCGATACGTTTGAGATAGTTTTTCGCATTTTCCGGCAAGTCATCGTAGTTTTTCACACCGACGGTGGAATCTGACCAGCCTGGCATTTCCACGTACACGGGATGACAATCAGCAAAGGCTTCGGCACCCACGGGCGGCGTACGACGCTCTTCGCCATCAATGGTATAACCCACGCACAGGCGAATCACGTCCAGTCCGTCCAGCACATCCAGTTTGGTGATGCACAGCCCGGTAGTGCTGTTGATTTGATTGGAACGACGCAGTGCGACGGCATCAAACCAGCCACAGCGACGCGGTCGACCCGTAGTAGAACCAAACTCGTGACCCTGTTTGGCCAGGTGCTCACCGACACTATCCAGCAACTCTTCACCGTCATACAGTTCGGTAGGGAATGGCCCGGAGCCGACACGGGTAGTGTAGGCCTTGGTAATGCCGATGACATGATCAAGACTCGCGGGACCGACACCACTGCCCGTCGCAGCACCGCCTGCGGTGGTGTTGGATGAGGTCACATAAGGATAGGTGCCGTGGTCGATATCCAGTAACGCACCCTGAGCACCTTCAAATAAAATACTGCCGCCCTGCTGCTGAATGTCGTGAAGCAATTCCGGTACATCTGCCACCATGGGTTTAATACGCTCACCCAATGCCAGCGCTTCATCCAGTATCTGCTGAAAATCCACAGGCTCGGCCTTGTAATAATGTTGCAGAACGAAGTTGTGATAATCCAGTACTTCCCTCAGCTTGGCGGCAAAACGTTCACGGTGAAACAGGTCACCCAGGCGCAGGGCGCGGCGTGATACTTTATCTTCGTATGCAGGACCAATGCCCCGACCAGTAGTGCCAATTTTGGTTTCACCACGCGCTGCCTCACGGGCGTTATCGAGGGCAATGTGATACGGCAGAATCAGCGGACAGGCTTCACTGATGCGCACCCGCTTGCTGGCGGGCACATCTCGCGCTTCCAGCATATCGATCTCTTCCATGAGCGCGGCGGGGGATACCACCACACCATTGCCAATCATGCAGGCTACGTTTTCACGCAACACACCGGAGGGGATCAGGTGCAACACGGTTTTTTCACCGTCGATGACCAGTGTATGGCCAGCATTGTGTCCACCCTGAAAACGTACGACGGCCTGTGACTGGTCGGTGAGCAAATCAACAATCTTGCCTTTTCCCTCATCACCCCATTGTGTGCCGATGATTACAACGTTCTTGCCCATCAAAAGTTACCCATACTGTTTCTGTTAAAAATTGTTTTGCCGTTAATTTACGAAGCGGCAACCACACACCACTGACCACTCTGCATAACCAGAGTTTGCTGGCATCCCGCAGCAGCCGCACCACCGGCCTGGCCTGGTAATTCACAAATCACCCGTTGCCCTGCCGCGCGCAACTCACGAATTTTGTCGATGAGTTCAGGGCTGTCATCCGCAGGTGCAAAAATACTTTTTTCTGTGGCCATGTTATTCGTACCCAGCACGGCCAGTGCACGTAAATCTGCGCTGAACCCGGTGGCCGGACGTGCGCGCCCGAACACTGCGCCGATATCGTCATAACGCCCGCCTTGTGCAATTGCCCTGCCCTGTCCTGCCTGATAAGCGGCGAACATCACACCGGTGTGATAATGAAAACCACGCAGCTCGGCCAGATCAAAATGCAATTGCAAGTCCGGTTGCTGCCGACTCACACGCTGTGCAACCTGCTCCACTTCATCAAGCGCTTGCAGTGCAGCGGCATTTCCCTTCAATGCCAAACGTGCCTTGCTCAATACTTCAGCATCACCGTTCAGCCATACTAAATCTTCAAGTGCCTGACGGGTATCAGCATCTACCGACAATGCTTTAAGCAGGCTTTGTATTTCCGGCACGGCCTTGCGTTGCAGGGCATCAAACAATTGGCTTTCCTGCTGCGCATCCAGTCCGGCAGCTTGCGTTAACGCACGAAAAATACCGACGTGTCCCAGATCCACATAAACCGAACCAACACCGGCAAGTGCCAGGGTATCCAGCATCAGATTAACCATTTCCGCGTCGCTTTCCACACCGCTGTGGCCATACAATTCGGCACCCACCTGTGTAAAACTGCGTGGGCCACCGAGGCCATCACCACGGGTGTGTAACACGGTGCCCTGGTAACACAGGCGCACGGGTGTTTTGCGTCCACTCAAACGGTGCGCATCAATGCGTGCTACCTGCGGGGTGATATCGGCACGCACGCCCATCATGCGGCCATTAAGCTGGTCGGTCAGTTTGAAGGCAGGTCGAGATCATTACCGGTACCTGTCAATAGTGAATCCAGATACTCCACCAGGGGCGGAGTCACCAGCTCGTAGCCCCAGCCGTGAAACAAATCCAGCACGGCACGGCGCAACTGCTCCAGACGCCCGGCCTGGGGCGGCAGCAATTCTTCAATACCTTCGGGTAATAGCCAACGTTCGTTATTCATGGTGACGCACTGTGTGTAAAATTGGCCCGCAGATTTAATTTCTATTGCCAAGATAAAACTTACTGACGGATCAGGTACAGCAACAACAGTCCAATGGCCATGCTGGCCAGACTGGCGATGCGTATTTGACGATCCCCCAT
>JAADIL010000200.1:0-370 GCA_013151355.1 Gammaproteobacteria bacterium | reverse complement strand
GCAAGCATTTTTTTGCGGAACCCGGCAGGACTCAAAAAAGGAAACAAACCTTCTATCACCAACACCAGCGCCAAAGCGCTCAGCAAATCATCCCACATTCTGTTTATTACTCAATGCAACCGGTCGCTCTCCTCGCAGGGTGGGCATCGCCCACCATTGCGATTCGGGCAGACAAACACGGCGGGCAATGCCCGCCCTGCGATTTATTTGAAATATTTAAAGAATTCCGAGTCCGGCTCAATCACCAGGATATCGCTCTTGCTGGCAAAGGTTGTTTTATAAGCATTCAAACTGCGATACAGGGAATAAAATTCCACATCTTTACCATACGCTTTGGCGTAAATTTCTGTGGCTCCGGCATCACCTTCAC
>JAADIL010000154.1 GCA_013151355.1 Gammaproteobacteria bacterium | reverse complement strand
GGACTTGTATTTAACCTGTCCAATACATTGATTGGCGGCATTTATGTTTATGAAAAACATCTGTCGATTGAATTCAGTCATGGCGCTGAATTATCAGACCCAAATAACATTCTGGAGGGTAAAGGAAAAAAAAGAAGACATATAAAAATCCATGTAGCCAAAGATATTGATGAAAAAAAAGTTGATTATTTCGTGCGCCAGGCGCTGAAAAAATAATTAAGAGCTAAATCACTCTGTTAGCACTTTTTACTGAAAACACCATCATTTCATCTGTTTTTAGCCGGAATCCAGAGGCTTAAGCCCTCGGACAATCGTTCCAGTGTATTGGAAAGTTATGTTGTAGTGGTACTCTGACAAGTGGCGAGTTATAAACACAGAGGTCGCAAAGACACAAAGGACGCAGAGAAAAACACTGAAAATTTTGCGTCCTCTGCATTAAATACTCGGTGATTCTTTAAAAACAGAGGTTTTTAGCACTTAATTCACATTTCAGGAACACGAGGTTCAATTCCCCGCTCCCTGGAGCAAGGATGTTTATTGTTGGCCAGCATGAGTCCTCAGTCGGGTATACGCCTCGCTGTAGTGAATGCCAGAACGTTGCAACCGGATGCGTAGAGTGTTGATATCGGAAGTATTCAGCAATGGTCTGGCGGGAAAAGCTTCAGCAGTGGCAAAAGCCCAGACCTGTTCTTCACCAAAAGGCGGAGCGACGACCAGACGCAAACCATCGGCACGGCGCGGGAAAGGCATGAAATCACCCGCTGATACCCGGCCGTTGTCATCTTTTCTCACGGGAAACAATTTGACCAGGTCGCCACTGGCATCCTGATATACCAGCAACACATAAGCATCGTGATTGAGACTTAACAACAGAGAGATTTCATCACCTTCGCGGAAATGTTGCTCATCACCAAGATGAGTGGTGATGGTGACATGTATAGATGCTGTCTCCGATGTTGTTTCTGTGGCGATAGCTGAAAATGACAGGCATAAACCAATGAGCCCGAACAGGTTGGCCAACCAGCGTCTTGCTACCAGTTTGTTGCGTTTGTTTGTGTTTTTCACCCGTTCCCCACACACCCTGCATCCCTTCGGGCTACTGCCCGGAGGATTACTTTAGCACAGGGTGGTAAAGGAAATTACAGTGCGGCATTGATGCCAAACGTCAGCGCGCTGACGCGATGGGTTTGTTCGAGACCATTGTCGTAATCATCGATTTGTGTCTGACTTTGCAGGCCGATGCTGAGGTTCATACGCTGATTGATGCGGTAGAGGAAGCCGATGTTCAACGCACTGCGGGTGGCATCACCCACCTCCTGACCATCGGCCTTGATATTCATGGGAACGACACCGAAGTTGCCAAACAGAGTCCATTCGGGCGACAACGGGTGGTGACCGCTGATGCCCAGACCGAGGCCGTTGTATTCGGTTTTGTAGCTGTCGGTATCCCATTCATTGCTGACGTTTTTGAGGTCCAGAAATAACGCAATGCGTGGCCAGAAACGATAACCCAGCACCAGATCCACTTCACTGCGTTTGATGGTAACGGGTTCACTGCCGATGGGTAGCGGGTTTGTGGGGCGCGTTGGCGAAAGCGTGTCGAACTTGAATTCACCACCAGCCAGAGTCAGGCCACCGAACCAGTTTGCGTATTGAATTTTTACTTCCACTCCCAGCATCGGAGCTTTGGCCTTGAAGTCTGCGCCGCCGGGGTTATCACCTTCCCAGGTAGAAAAATCGAGTTTGGCTCCAAGGCTGTAGCGAGCTTCTGTCTGAGCCCAGACCAAAGGTGTAGCGAGCAATAATGTCGCCAGAAGAAAATATTGAAAGCGGGTTTTATTTTTCATGTTTATTACGCTCGAATCCAGTCGAATAAAAGCAATGCATCACAAGGTTGGCATGGGTAGCAGGTTGGGTGAGGCGGCGGGTGCCGTTTTTATTACCACCTCTGGTGTGCTGACATAGGGGGTGACAGGTGTTTCGGTCGGAGTAACATTGACTTTTACCTTGACCCTCTCCGCCGGCACACCACTGACGGAGACATCAACGTTGATGAAAATAAACTCACCCAGTTCATCACCGGCACCCTGTAACACACCGGTTTCTGGCACCTGTGAAACATTATTGGCGACGGCCTTTTCCACGTTCTGTGACAGCTCGCTAACTGTCAGTAGTGGTTGATTACTGTATTTGAGTTCATTGAGCAAAAAGTGGGTAAAAGGTGAGTGTCCAGTGGAGCGGTAATTGTCATCCACATATTCAACACCACCAGCCGCCATAATTTGCACACTCTTTTTTTGCGCCACTTTTTGATAGTAACGTTCGCTGTTGGTCTGCGGAGGCAAGGAACGGGTGCCGCTGCGCAACAGGCTGCCACTAAAACAGGAGTCGGCAATCAGCAGGGTATGACGACCACGAGCAGCAATGGTATTGAGTTCATCACGAATACTGGAATTACGCAGGAAAGTGGTCTGGTCCGTGCCCACAGCATCCACCGGTACCCAATAACCTTTGCCTGTTTCACTGTCGAGAAAACCGTGCCCTGCGTAATAGACCAGTACATTGTCGTTGGGCAGTACGTCACGGCCCAACTCGTCGAGGGCGATAAGCATTTCCCGACGAGTGGCGTTTTCCAGTAATTGCACATCATCAAAGCCGTAGCGATTTTTCAGCATGTCGGCCATAGCACGGGCACCCGCAACAGCCGTCTTCAAAATGTGGGCCAGCGCTTTTGTGGGTCACGGTAGTCATCGTTGCCGACCACCAGTGCCCGGTACCGTCCGCTGACAAAGGGTAGAGCGGGTGTTTTTGTGACGGGTTCCAGGCTGATGCCACGGCTGGCGGCAGTAGCAAAACTGCCTGGCAGCAGGATCAATAGTAACAATGCTGGCAGCAGCCGTGTGAACATGGTGTGTTGTTTGTGTCTCATAGTTTACCTTTCAAAAAACCTTTTAACCGCTTTTTACGCTTCCAAAATCTTGGCTACAAACGGTTTACCACAAAACCTCCGCTCGCACGAAAGTGATTACCATCGGCTTCCTGTCCCGTCAGCAGCCACTGATAACGTCCGGGTGCTGGCTGTAACTGCGGAAAACGGGCTTGCGACTGGTCCACGTCGATTTCGGCGATGACCTGCTGACTGTCTGCGTTAATGCGTGACAGACGCAGATGATAGTTTTGCACACTTTCTACCGGTGACCAGTTTGCGCTTAACCGTCAGCTCGGGAATAACGCAGGCGCAGACCGTCGAAGGGAATCTCCCGAACATCAGCGGCGTGGAAAAAACCCATACCGGGTAGATCGGTCGCCGGACCCTGTAACTCCAGTACCGGCCGGTCAGCGTAACTGGCGATCACCAGTGTCGCCGGGTTGGGCGATGTATTCGATGGTGGCATGGCGGTCGGCAGCACAGCCAATGCCAGAGCAAAAGCAGCGGCGGCACTGACGGGAATACTGCCCCAGGCCGGTGGCCGCCAACCCAGCAAGCGCTGCAACAGACCGGGTGGCTGCGACTGACCTGTATCAAGGCGTGTTGTATCAGAACGGGCTTCGCGCGGAACTTCACCCATGGAGGAAGTCGTGGTATCAAAACGCCTGCGCATAGCAGGAGCATGGATAGCGTAGTGCAGCGCGGCTTTGAGTGCAGCCGGGTTTTCGTCCAAAACG
>JAADIL010000009.1 GCA_013151355.1 Gammaproteobacteria bacterium | reverse complement strand
CCGGGAAGTGGAACCGGGCGACATGCTGATACTTCGACAGGGTTTTGATGAAAAAACGGTGTTGGTACAGGCGCTTTCTGACAAACGTGGTTCGGCTACCGTAGCGCAACAACTTTATCAGGAGACAGCAGACAGTATTCAAAAACGTGAGAAAGAAAAAGAATTGCGTAAGCTCGCTGCGGTACAACGACCTCATGGGGAAGGACGACCGACCAAACGTTTACGGCGACAGATACATCGGTTTACGCGGTCGGAATCATGACAGAGAACATGATCACTCCAAAAAAGTAAGAGCAATAGTAAAGTAGCAGTAAAGCAGGACAGTAAAGCAGGACACCCATCAATCCATTGACATCCTGACCCTGTAAAGCGTATCCATCCTGCCGGTTTCCGGCTTGTTGGACGACCCGAGAAGGAATTTGTAATGCATTATGATGATGTGGCACACAAAATGAGCACACAAAATGACGCGGGAAAAAGGTGTTGAGCAATCAACGATGATGAAAACACCTTGCTTGCGTTATAACGGTGATTTCATGGCGATGATGTTTGAAAAAGAAGATGCCCTGATTATTAAAGTATCTTCTGAGCGGGTAAATGAGCTCATCGCGAGTGGGAAGGGGTTGGAGTTTAATTTTACCAGGAAACGATTTAAGGAGTGGGTGCTCATTCCTTTGGAATTTGAAGATGAGTATGAGTCGTTAATTTATGAAGCGTTGAAATATGCAAAGAGTAAATGATTCAGGGAGATTCCGACTGTGGCAAAGCTCGGGGTTTCAATCTCTGGATTCCGGCTAAAAATATGCGGAATGATGGTTTTTTCAGGGGGCTGTGAGGAATTTAACTGCGGGGGGTTAAAATAACTATCCGGGCATTTTATGGTTCAGGCTCAGGCTGTTTTCACTTCTCTGTTTTTTGCATCTTCACCAATGCGTAACAGGCTTGGTAATAGTATCAGTGTAAACACGGTGCTTACACTCATGCCACCAACAATAACAGCGGCAAGCCCGCGATAGAGTTCTGTACCGGCTCCGGGTATCAGCAGCAGTGGTAACATGCCAAAGATACTGGTGAGTGTACTCATAAGAATGGGACGTAACCGCAAGTGTACGGCCTGATTCACTGCGTCACGACGTTTTAATCCTTCATGCTCGGCGGTGCGTGTCTGGTACACGAGCAAAATGGCATTGTTGACCACCAGTCCCAGCAGGATAATAAAACCAATCATGGTGAGCAGGTCCATGTGTTGAGTGGTGAACAGGTTGACGATTTGCAAGGCCAGTACGCCGCCGACGGTGGCCAGTGGTATGGCCAGAATCACCAACAGGCTGTCGAGGAAGGATCGGAATAACGCACTCATTAATAAATACAAAATGGCGATGGCCAGCAGGAAGCTTGCGCTCATGCTTTTCAGGGCGACGTCCAGTTTTTCTGCGGTGCCGCTGTAGTTGATTTCGCCGTCTTCCGGTAATAGCGGTTCAATTTTTGGACTCACTTTTTCTTTGAGTATCAACATGGTTTGTTCCAGCGACATGTCTTCCGGTGCTTTGACTTCCAGGGTGATGGTGCGCCGACGATTGAGGCGGCGAATTTCTTCCGGTCCGGCGGTGCGCACAACTTTTGTCAGTTCACTTAATGGCAGTACGCCACTGTTGGGTGTCGCTAACGGTATCGCAGCCAGTTCTTCGGGGGTTTGCCAGTCTTGTCCGCGCAGGATGATGTCCAGTCGTTCCTGGCCATCAAAATAATCGCCGACAAACAGGCCATCCCCTAATGCGCGAATAATTTGCGATACGTCGCTGCGTGTCCAGCCTGCTTCGCTGATACGGCGTTCATCCGGCAATAGTTGCAATTCCGGTTCGGCAAGGTTCAGTCCGGGACGTGGGCGCGGGGGGCGTCCGGGAATGGTTTGCATGACGGCGGCAAAACCGGTTTGTGCCGAGTCGAGTAATGCGTCGATATTCGAGCCCTGGATGTCGATGTCTACGGTACGGCCACCACCAAAACCACTGAACAGCGAGGAACGCTGGGCGAAAGCGATGGTGTCCGGGAAGCTGCCGATGAGTCGGTTGATCAGCGGTACCAGTTCGTCGGATTTGTCTGGATCTATGGTGCGTGCGCCCATAAACACACCCGAGCCGAAAGCGACGAAGAAGTAGTTGTCTACTGCGGGTTCAGCGGTGCCATCAATGTAGGGTTGCATGCGTTGCGCCACGACCTGGCCCAGTTCTTTTTCCAGTGTGTCTACACTGCTACCGGGCGGCGGCAGGATAAAGGCGAACACAAGATTGCGATTGCCGTTGGGCAGGAAGTCCGCTTCGGGTTTGAGCCATACCGCGAGCATCAGCGGGAGGGTGATCAGGCCGAGAATCCATAATGCGCGTCGCCGGGGGGTGTCGGTGAGGCGCATGACAAAATTACTGCCTGCATCCCACCAGTGGGCATGGGGGTCGTGCATTTTGGTGTGGCGCAGCCAGGTGGCTGCGGCGGTGGGCAATACGGTGACGGCTACCAGCAGCGATATGCTCACGGTGGCGGCGATGGTCAAGGCGAGATCGGCGAACAACTGTCCGGCTTCGTCTTTTAAAAATACGATGGGCAGGAAGATTGCGACGGTGGTGGCGGTGGAGGCGAGTAACGCGCCCCATACTTTGCGGGTGCCTTCGTCGGCAGCTTCTGCGCTGGATATGCCACGTTCACGCAATCGCACAATGCTTTCCAGCACGACGATGGCGGCGTCCAGCACCATACCCACGGCAAAGGCGAGGCCCGCCAGTGAAATAACGTTGAGGGTACGGCCCGTTGCATCCAGCAACATGAAGGTGGAAATCACACAGATGGGAATGGCAACAGCCACCATCAGCGTGGCGCGGAATTTACGGAAGAACCACCACAGCACGCCGATGGCAAGCAGTACGCCTAACAGCAAGTTGCCGGATACCATATTAATGGAGCGGTCGATGTAACGGGTTTCGTCGTAGACCTGTTCAAAGCTCAATCCGGCGCGTTTCAGCGGGCCTTCGCGCAGTTCTTCGGCGGCCTGACGCAGGCCTGCCATGACTTCCAGTACATTAACGCCCATTTCACGGTGCGCGTTGACGGCCATTGCCGCATGGCCGTTCTGAATGACAAAACCACTGCGATCCACCATGCGCACGTCGATGTCGGCCACGTCACGCAAATACACGGGCTGGCCTTCGCGCCATTCCAGTACCATTTCGCCCAGGTCGTCCACGCTGTACTGCCCGGCAAAACGCAGGGTGTATCGGCGTTTGCCTACGTCAGCAAAACCGCCCGAGGTGTCTTTCGCGCCACCGGCCAGTTGCGCGACTCTGGGCAGTTCGATACCCAGGCTGGCGGCCTTGTACGGATCAAAGGTGATGCGCAATTCACTTTCGCGACCACCACGGACCTCGGACATGGCGACGCCGGGTATCCGCTCGAAACGTGTTTGTACGACTTCTTCCACAAAGTTTTGATAGCTGGCGACGTCGCGGTCATTACCTGCTACCGGTTTGAGAATAAACCAGGCAATCGCACGCGAGCGACCACCGATGGAATTGATGACGGGCTCGTTGGCATCGGCGGGGTAACGTTGTACACGATTGAGACGCGACAGGACTTCCAGCAGCGCACGGCGCAGATCCGTACCGACCTGGAAAGTGAGGGTAATGCTGCCACGCCCGTGTTGTGCGCGGGCGAGAATTTTGGTCATTCCCGACAAGCCGCGTAACACGTCTTCCTGCGGTTCAATAATTTCCGATTCCACTTCTTCCGGTGCGGCGGCACGCCAGACGGTGGTGATGGTGATTTCGGGAAGTTCGACTTCGGGGGTCAGCTGAATCGGCAGGCGTTCCAGGCTAATCAGGCCAAACATGATGGCCAGTAATACGCCCACCACGACCGCGACGGGGTTGCCGAGTCCAAGGCGGGTGAGTTTCATGATTGTCTACTTTTTAGGAGCAGGGTGGGCACGTTTTGTGTGCCCACGCGTTTGTGGCACCGGATTGCAGTGGTCTCATTCCGCGTGGGCATGAAAAGCCTGCCCACCCTACGGGGCTTCATCCAGAATTTTCACTGTGCTGCCGGGGCGCAACCGTTCACCACCGCGCACCACTACTTTGTCTCCGACGTTCAGTTCACCGGACACGGCCACCAGTGCACCACTGGCAACACCCGGCTTTACCGTTACACGTTGCGCTTTGTTTTCTGCATCAATACGAAACACAAATGCGCCGTCACGACGCAATACCAGCGCATCACGCGGTATGGCCAGCACGGTTTTTTCCTTCGCCACAGGCAGGGCAACCCGTACCGTTTGTCCTGCCGTCCAGACACCGTCATCCAGACTGATACGCAGATCAAGCAACCGTGAACGCGCATTACCGGCAGCCACCAGGGCACGTACCGGCGCACTGATTTCCTGGCCATTGATTTTTAATGTCAGAGAATCACCTTCATGCACAAAGTCCAGTGTTTCCAGCGGCACCCATGCCTGTACTTCCAGTGCCCGACTGTCGATGACTCTCACTACATTGTCACCCGTTACGGCACGTTCACCACGGCGCATCAAACGTTCCACGACTACGCCTGCAAAGGGTGTGCGAATGACATGTCGGCGCAATTCTTCCTGTGCCTGTTTGAGTCGTACCTGTGATATCTGCAATTCGCTGCGCGCCACTTTCCGGTCAGCCCGCAATTCATCCAGACGGGTGAGTGCGGCATTGTTTTGTGTGGCCAGTCGCTCATTACGACGCACTTCACTTTTGAGAAATTCCAGACGTGCGCGATCAGCTTCTGTTTGCGCCTGAAGTTCTTCGATTTTCAGTTTGACAAAGGTCGGATCGATCCGCGCGACGACACCGTCTTCTTTTACCCGGGTGCCCACTTCTTTCACCAGCACCAGCTTGCCAGCGACTTCAGCCGCCAGCCGTACTTCGTGGCGACTGATCACCGTTCCGGCCACCCAGGTTTGCGGTGCCATTGACAATTGTTTTGCTTCGACGACTTTCACCGGCGAACTGCGACCACCTCCCGGTGCGGCTATCGCCGAACCGGCAAACACAACAATGCACACACACAGTGTGCTAATTAAAAAACGCGAAATAGTGATGTGAAAAAAGGGCATAATTTTTCGTTCGACTGGTTATTGGGCTTATTGTTCCGGGTTCACATTATCATTTTCGGTGACATCGGTTTCCCACGGTGTAATCTTGTGGCCATTGAGCTGAATATCGCCACCCGTCACTGGCAACACAAACGTCAACACATGATGCAGACGCTTGTTACCCGTATGCACGGTTTCGTATTCCAGCATATAAAACTTGCCGGAAAAACGTGTATCTGCCTGACTGCGACGCAGATGATACGCCCGCATGGGGCCGCGTTCGGCTATCAGTGCCTTTATGTTATCCAGCCATTGTTGCGGAGAGCGTTTGGCGAAAAAAACCTCATTGTATTGCTGGATGATTTCCTCGTCGTTACCCTTTTGTATGGCGTCAAACAGCTTGCCTGCCAGCGCTTCTATGGCAGGGTTGGTGGAAACGTTGAGCGTACGCTCTCCTCCTCCTTCGCCACAGGCTGTCAGTGTCAATAACATCAACAAACTGAAAAGCGGTCTCCACCGATACCCTTTATTTATATGTGACAAAAACATGATGTTTCGGTACTCATCGCGGTTAAAAAAACGATGCCAAGACTAACACAGGGTCCGTACTATGTTGTAACAACGATGGTATTGATCTTCAGCCTGGCAGCGAGCGATCCAGCCGTCGATAGGCGATGGCCTCGGTGAGATGAGACGTGGCAATATCTTTTTCACCGGCAAGGTCGGCTACCGTGCGCGCCACTTTGAGAATACGGTGATAAGCACGAGCGGACAGGCCCAGTCGGTCAATAGCCTGTTCCAGCAAATGGCTGTCTGCATCGTTAATGTGGCAATGTTGTTGCATGTCGCGATTTTTTAACACGGCATTGGCTTTGCCGCTACGCGCGGTTTGTCGGCTCCGCGCCACTTCGACACGTTGTCGCACGGCCGCAGAGTTTTCACCAGTCTCTTCCGGTGTAACACGCAAGACTGATTGTGGCACGCTGGGGACTTCCACATGCATATCAATGCGATCCAGCAAGGGGCCGGAGATTTTGGCACGGTAACGTTGCACCTGTTCGGCGGTGCAATGGCAGCGACCATTGCTGTGACCAAAATATCCGCAGGGGCAAGGGTTCATCGCCGCCACCAGTTGAAAACGGGCGGGGAATTCTGCCTGTCGTGCCGCACGGGAAATGGTGATACGGCCTGATTCCAGCGGCTCGCGCAGCACTTCCAGTACCTTGCGGTCAAACTCGGGCAACTCATCCAAAAACAATACGCCGTGATCCGCCAAAGAAATTTCGCCAGGTCGTGGATTACTGCCACCCCCCACCAGCGCCACGCCCGAAGCGGTGTGATGTGGTGTACGAAAAGGTCGTTGCTGCCATTGCTCCACACTAAAACCACGCTCGCTGATGGAAGCCACCGCTGCGGCTTCCAGCGCTTCGTCTTCATTCATGGTGGGCAAAATACCGGGCAGACGACTGGCGAGCATGGTTTTGCCGGTGCCCGGCGGGCCGATCAGCAGCAGGCTGTGTCCCCCGGCAGCAGCCACTTCCAGGGCACGTTTGGCATGGTGCTGACCGCGTACTTCGTTGAGGTCATCCAGCGAAGACTCAGCCTTTACCCGTGCCTGCCGTGGCACCGGGCTCAGTTGCTCGATGGCATTGAGGTGAGCGCATACTTCCAGCAAATGTGCTGCAGCCATTACCTCTACACCGTCCACCAGACTGGCTTCGGCAGCATTTTCCTGTGGCACGATCAAAATGCGCCCGGCATCGCGGGCGGCAATGGCGGCGGGCAATACACCGCGCAAGGGACGCAATGCACCACTCAGTGCCAGCTCACCCACAAATTCGTACTGTGACAAGGTATCGACGGGTAATTGGCGGCTCGCCGCAAGAATGCCCAGCGCAATGGGCAGATCAAAACGCCCGCCTTCTTTGGGTAAATCGGCAGGCGCGAGGTTGATGGTGATGCGTCGTCTCGGAAACTTGAACTGTGAATTCAGCACTGCACCCCGTACCCGGTCCTTGCTTTCTTTTACCGCAGTCTCGGGCAAACCAACAATGGACAGGCTGGGCAAGCCGTTGGAAAGATGGACTTCGACGGTGACCAAAGGGGATTCAATGCCCGATTGGGCCCGGCTGTAAACCGTTGCGAGTGACATGGCGCTCCTTGCCTGTTTTTGTCAGAAATCCGTTCGGGCGGGATTATATGATGTTGGCGCAAAGAATGTACGCTTCATGTTGCCTTGGTGCATCAGCCGGGAATACTGATGATATGTTGCTAATGCAACAAATTTTGCTACTATTGATACATGGTTCAGGATAATTATTATGTTTGAGGTGCGGCATGTCAGCCACTCAACCTGCTGAAAAACGCACAATAGACCGGGCAGAACTGGCAAAAATGGTGACGGCCTTATTTGCGCATTGGCAGCTTTCTACCGAAGATCAATTGGCCCTGTTAGGGCTTGCAACCAGCAATCGTGCCGCGTTAACCCGCTATCGCAAAGGAGTGCCGCTTGCCCAAAGCCGTGATTTACTGGATCGGGTGGGTATTCTGCTGGGTATCCATAAATCACTGCGCCTGCTGTTTCCACACAACCGCAACCTCGCCTACACCTGGATGACTCAGCACAATAAGGCCTTTGACGGAATGACCCCTGCCGAAACCATTAAACAATGGGGATTCAATGGCCTGTTTATGGTACGTGCCTACCTGGATAAAGCACGAGGCCAATAATGGGAACATTATTTGATGACATCACGATAACGGATTTTCATGATGATCTTCATCGCAATATCGTGTCTTTGCGGGAATCCGAAAACCTGTTTGATGACCTGACCGATTCGCCTGAAGGCTGGCAGTCAGCTATTGAACTTGAGGTGAAAACAAAGCCGCATACCCATGTGTCGCAGCAGCCTGTTATTGACCGGCCTTTCGAGGAGGCCGTCTATAACGAAGCCATCGATTATCCCTTTGAGAACTGGTCAAACACACGCTATTCGGATGGGTCATTTGGTGTCTGGTACGGTACAGACTCACTGGAAACCAGCATTCATGAAACGGTGCATCATTGGCGTCACGGCTTGTTGCATGATGCAGGTTGGCAGAATCTGGAAGGTGTAACGATAGAACGCAAGGTATATCACGTCCGCTGTGATGCCGCGCTGTTCAATTTTTTGCCCAAACTTGACGCTTTTCCTGCACTCATTGATCCGGCAGGATATGATTTTACCCGGCAGACCGGAGAGCGCATTCACCATGATGGCCACCCCGGGCTAATCAGTCGCTCTACCCGGTGTGACGGGAATATTTATGCCATTTTCAACCCGCAAGTGTTATCCGGTCCCCGGCAAATGTGCTTTTTGACTTACCGCATTGCATCAGGTTCAGTTATTGTTGAGCGCCAGCCCGGTAAAATATTACTGCAAATCATGTCGCCATAATTCGGTCCTTCCGCATGCGCATCGATGCACAGCAAATCGTTTTATTAACTGATGTTACGCACGCGTAGCCATTAAGATGGGCAAAAACACATGCCCACCCGCTGCTTGGCTATCAAGGTAGGGTGGAACAAGCGTAGCGGTTCCACCAAACGGGAAAGGGACCTGTTCAAGGTTTGCTCAGTTATCGACGTTGACCCTGACTCGCCGTTTGCCGGTGATTTGTTGTTCCTTACCAGCATATCAGGTGGAACCGCTGCGCTTGTTCCACTCTACATCGGAGGCCTGCGTAACATCAGTTATTAACTCATTTCAGTTGTTTTTCCAGCTCGGTGACCCGCGCCTCTAACGCTTCCAGTTTTTCGCGGCTGCGTTGCAGCACCGCGCTCTGCACATCGAATTCATCGCGAGTCACCAGCTCCATTTTGGCCAGTGTGGCCTGTAGCGCTGCCCGCAGGTTTTTCTCCATGTCCTGTTGCATGGTCTGAAAACCGGCAGGCAGTTTGTCCAGCACGCCACGGGCCAGTTCATCCAGTTTTTCAGGGTCTAAACGATTTCCAAACATATTGTTGGCCTCCTTGATATATTTTCTCCTATATCTTACACGAGATCAGGTGGGTGCTGGCCAGTCGCGCAGGCCCAACTCCGGACACAGGTTGCTTTGTTACATGCCGAAAAATACCCGCACCAAAATGGTGCTCAGTGATGGTGCGGGCCTCCGGTGCTCTCCTCATTTTGGTGCGGGACAGCATCGGCCCAGTGTGCAAAATTAGCATAACTTATTGAAAAAAATACTATTACAGATATTGGCACAGTCGGTGCTACTGAAGGTCGGGGGTTTTCAAGTCAATGTATACACTTTTAATCTTGGGGAGGAAAATATGAAAACAATGAAGTCGGATGGACCTGGGCAGGTTTTTCGAGCCGTAATTTCACGGTAACAGAGTGGCACCTGATTATCCTGCAAGTGCTCGTACTCACTCAGCGCACCAACACCAGGCGCTTTAGGCGAGCTCTTGATCCGAAGAGCGATATGAAACTTTTCGGCAATCACAATAAGGATTGCGTTCAAAGTTGTCATTCGTTCTACGAATCAATATCTTGCACTGCGCAAGTACGATCACTTGCAGGACTCAGGTAGCAATTATCAGTAATACCGCGCTTTGCAACACCGCCAGGCGCCAGTGCATACAGGAGGGAGTTTTCCCATGAAACTAGTCACAGCAATCATTAAGCCTTTCAAGCTGGACGACGTGCGTGAGGCCCTGTCAGAAATCGGGGTCCAGGGCATCACCGTTACTGAAGTAAAAGGTTTCGGACGTCAGAAAGGCCATACAGAACTCTACCGTGGTGCAGAGTATGTCGTGGATTTTTTGCCAAAAGTAAAACTTGAGCTGGCCATCGCTGCCGATCTTCTGGATCAGGTGATCGAAGCCATCAGCAAGGCAGCCAATACCGGGAAGATCGGTGACGGTAAAATTTTCGTTGCTCCGCTGGAGCATGTGGTTCGCATTCGTACCGGTGAAACCGGTACCGAAGCACTCTGAAACGGGGAGTACACAAATAATGGAAGCTAATATTTTTCATTTGCAGTACGCCATGGACACCTTTTATTTTCTGGTGTGTGGTGCTCTGGTGATGTGGATGGCAGCAGGTTTTGCCATGCTGGAAGCGGGCCTGGTCCGCTCTAAAAACACCACAGAAATTCTCACCAAAAACGTCGTATTGTTTGCCGTTGCCTGCACCATGTACCTGGCCATCGGCTACGACATCATGTACGACGGCGGTATGTTTCTGGCGAATATCGTACTGGATGGTGCTGAAAATACGGATGCCATGGTCGGCGCGGTATTAAAAGAATCCGTCGAAGCCGGTTTCGATGGCGGTGCGGTATATTCCAACGCCTCTGATTTCTTCTTCCAGGTGGTATTCGTGGCAACCGCCATGTCGATCGTTTCCGGTGCCGTTGCAGAGCGCATGAAGCTTTGGGCATTCATCCTGTTTGCGGTAGTGATGACCGGTTTCATTTATCCCATGGAAGGCAGCTGGACCTGGGGCGGCAGCTCTGTGTTTGGCATGTACAGCCTGGGTGATGATTTCGGTTTCTCCGATTTTGCCGGTTCCGGCATTGTGCACCTGGCCGGTGCGGCGGCTGCTTTGGCCGGTGTACTGGTCCTGGGCGCTCGCAAAGGTAAATACGGTAAAGACGGTTCGGTCAACGCTATCCCTGGTGCCAACCTGCCGCTGGCCACACTGGGCACCTTCATCCTGTGGATGGGCTGGTTCGGTTTCAATGGTGGATCTGTGCTCAAACTGGGTGATATCGCTAATGCCAACTCGGTAGCCATGGTGTTCCTGAACACCAATGCTGCCGCTGCGGGTGGTGTGATTGTGGCGCTGATTGTTGCCAAACTGCTGTTCGGCAAGGCTGATCTGACCATGACACTCAACGGCGCATTGGCCGGTCTGGTGGCCATTACTGCTGAACCTTCCACGCCTTCCGCTCTGGAAGCCACACTGATTGGTGGTTTTGGTGGCTTGCTGGTGGTATTCGCCATCGTCGGTCTGGACAAGCTGAAGATTGATGATCCAGTGGGAGCCATCTCGGTGCACGGTGTTGTGGGCATGTGGGGTCTGCTGGCCGTACCGCTCACCAATGATGGCACCACCTTCGGCGGCCAGATCGTGGGCCTGCTCACCATCCTGGTCTGGGTATTTGTGGTTAGCTACATTACCTGGATGATCATCAAGATGATCATGGGTGTGCGCGTCACTGAAGAGGAAGAGTACGAAGGGGTCGACCTTACCGAATGTGGTATGGAGGCTTACCCGGAATTTACAAATAAATAGCCCGGGCTATAACAGCAACACGTCTGTTCATTAACAGACAATTCCAGGCGCCCTTCATCGGGCGCCTTTTTTTTGCTGGTGTTTCAAGCCCCCTCCTCCCTGAGCCTGCATCAAAATTTTCCGTTACTGTTTTTCCATTCGCTGCGTGCCGGAATGGTTTCCATGGTGTCCCAATGCTCGGCAATTTTGTCATTCTCCACACGAAACAAATCATAAAAAGAGGTGTGTTTCCCGGCGAAACTGCCTTCGCTGACAACCAGCACAAAATTGCCTTCGCCCAGCACTTTGTGAATGCGATCGTATTTCATGGTGATGCCCTGTCTGGCCATCGTTTCAAGAGCATCTCCCAAACCTGACAAACCGTCGGCGATATGAGGGTTATGCTGAATATAGTTGTCACCGTCAAAGTAACCGGCAAGTTTTTCCATCTGGCCATTGATCAGGATGTCTTTGACAAATGTTTGTACCAGCACTTTGTTGGACCCGGTTTTTTCGGGATCAGTGACTGGCGTAATGTTATCCAGCATGGTACGGCCACTCGGGTTCGGCATTTTCGGCGTTTCTTGCAGATTATCCCAATGCTCTACAATTTTTCCGTTTTCAAAACGGAATATATCAAAGCCGATTTTGGGTCCGAAAAAATCGTAGCCGGTATGCGTAAAAACATAATCACCATCCTGAAAAACGCGTACCGTGTTGACCTTCGCAGATCCTTGAGGGAGTTGTTGCAGCACTGCGGAAAAACCGGCCAGACCATCAGCAATGGCCAAATTGTGTTGTATATATTTTTTCGGGTTAATAATCGTGACAGGTTCCGGCGCACCGGTTTCTATGCTTTTTAATAAATCGACTACCTGTTGTTTATGGTTATTTGTCACAAGACTCTCCTGTTGCGCACTTGCTGTGTTCATTGTGTGAAGGGATGCAGCCAGGGCACCGAGTGCAACACTGCTGATAACTGTTTTCCGTAAAAGGCCAGACATCATGATTCAAAACTCCTTGAGGTGAATTCGGGATTATCGGGTTGTCCTGCCTCTACGTTATTTCAGCAACAAAATCAGAACGAGGTAAAAACCCGCTTAAGAATTATCGAAAACGGACACGTTTTTATCGATGGAGTTTTTTTGGAAAAAGGAGTTTTACGCAAGCCGCCGTGCTGGCGAAGTGATTTCCTGGCGGTCAATGTGTTGCTGACGAAATTCTCCGGGTGGGCATCCAGCTTCGCGCCGAAAAAATTTGACGAAATTTGTTGCCTCATCAAAACCCAGGATGTCTGCGATATTAGCTATGGGCATACTGGTGTGAGACAACAATCGTCGAGCCTCCAGTGAAATTCTTTTTGACAAAAAGGCTTTTGCGCTGATTCCTGCGACGCTGTGTGTTGCACGGCTCAGGCTTTTTTCTGAACATGCCAGTTGTTTTGCATAATCTGCTACCTGATGCCAGCGCTGAAAATTGCGTTCCACAGAGAGTCGATAAGCAATGAATCGTTTCAAAAAAACGGGTGGGCTTGTTTCTGTTTTTTTATCATCGGTCTGAACGAGATACAGGCGAACAAGCAAGGCATGTAGCTGGTTGCGTAACAACATGTGCAGGGTTTTGGTATCAGACTCGAGCCGGGTATCTTGTGACATGCGAATAATGCCTTCCAGTACCGCCTTTTGTGTATCTCCATTCAGAGCGAGGTGCGTGGACAGTTTCTCCAGGCAGTTGAATATATCCAGTTCGGCCACGAGTGTTGTGGTTGTTTTTTGCTGTGAAGAGGATTGCAAAAGAGGTTGTAAAAATTCTGGGCGAAAAATCAGCATCCAGCCTTGCCAGTCGCTGTTCATGTCGAAACGCTGTATTTGTCCTGGTCGTAATACGAGCAGCGAACCCTCTGTGCAGGTGATAGATTCAAAATCGATCATATGCAGACACTGCCCCTCGGTGACATAAATCAGTAAATAGAATTCAATATGCTCGATGGTGTGTGTTTTGCGTTGCGTATTCGCACGTTGCCTTAACGCTGACAGGGGGAAAATTTCCAGATCCAGGTTATAGGCTGCTGGTGGCTCATAATATATCGGTACAATCGTGTTATTTGTTGGCGTTTTGTTACCCATGTTGCCTGTGTCCGCTTTACAAGGTTGTTTACAGCCGTTTCTGTTTATGAATAGCTAGTCAGGAGTATAAAAGGCTGGCACAATATTTATAGTCCCGGCCTGCCATATTTTTGTATTTTGAAGATACCTGACACTCCAGCAATCCGCTAAAGTCTTAACCTGTGACGCCGCTAAATTTACAGGCTTCCTGTTCCACGCTATGCTTCCTGCAACGCTCATTCTCGACGAGGTCATGCATGAAAAACCTGATCACCCTGGCAATTGTTTTCCTGTTATGCCTGTCACCCCTGACCTTTGCCGGTAAAATTTACAAATGGACCGATAGCGAGGGCAATACCCATTATGGCGAACGTCCGCCCAGCCAGCAGGCGACACAAGTCAAGGTACCCAAAAGTCCGGCACGCACATCAACTTCCCCTCCGGTCAATCAGCAGGATGCCACCAATAAATTGCTGGATGCCTTTGCCAGAGAACGCAAAGATAAAAAAGACGCTGCGAACAAGGCAGCAGCAGAAAAAGAACGCCGTGATAAAAATTGTTCCCGTGCAAAACGCCACGTCATCAGTCTGAAGCTCGGTGGTCGCCAGTACGAAATCACCGACCAGGGTGAACGCCGCTTTCTCAGTGATGCTGACATCCAGACACGTCTGGTCGAAGCACAAAAAATCGCTGATAAATGGTGTCAATAAAAAATGCCGGGTTACCAGCCAACACCGCCACCCGTTTTCACACACACAAACTCTGATACACTGAACTCTGCCAGTAATACCCGGTACGCGGCCACAAGAGCCCAAACCGTGATGTTGGCTCAAAAGGCCAGGACAAGACAGCAAAGGAGTCAGCCCATGTTCGCCCCATATTTTGTTTCCACTGGACGGATAACCCGCAACACAGTGCTGACGTTACTGGTTAGTGCAGTAATGAGCACCTCCGGTCTTGCGGACACTGTGGAAGGAATGGCAAGCGAGGCCAAAGCAGCAACCACACCAGATCCAGCCGTGGCCAGCCCGGTAGTACACGAAGCAGGTCGTATTGCGCGGGCTGTTTTCACCTCGGCCATCATTGACCGGGAACCGGCAGATACACTGGACACATTTTCGGCGGATATCAGCCGGGTCTTCTTCTTCACAGACCTGCGCGGGCTTGGTGGGCAAATCGTCACTCATCGCTGGGAATACGATGGCCAGGTCATGGCTGAAGTCACCTTCAAGGTTGGCGCCGGTGCGCGTTGGCGGGTTTATTCCAGCAAAAATTTGCTGCCCGAATGGACGGGCGCATGGAAGGTAATGGTAAACAATGAGAGCGGTGAAACCCTGCACGCCAGCACATTTGAATATGTGGTGGCAACACCTGCTGTTGCGGAGTAAATCTCAAACACGCCAAGACAACCGCTAGGGAACGCGTACGAAATAACTTCCCTGTTTGGTGCCCGGATTTAGTGTGTATTCGTTCGTTCTGATTGAACAAAAGTGCAGGAATAGTTGCCCTGTTTCGAGCTTTTGTGATTGAAGAACGGGCGCAGCCGGAACCGGGCGCTTTTAGGTGACACCAAGTGCTTCAGGCAAAGACGGGTTGCAAAACAGGGAAGTTTTTCGTGCATAGTCCCGAGCCTCAGGGTGTGACCACACTCTCTGTTGATTCTTCTTCCGCTGGTACTGGTACGACAACATCCACACTGCCTGATTCGGTATCTCCTGATTCTTCCGTGACAGAATCACTTGCGGTAACAACGGGGGCTGTCGTTTCTACGACGGTTTCGATGGCAGTTACATCAACATCAGCGGTGGCTTCATCGACAATTGGCAAGTTATTCACTGATTCCACTGTGCCGATTTCATCTTCAGTCACAGTATCTGTTGTTTCAGGTCTCACCACTTCAGGTTCCACCACTTCGGGTTCAACGGTATCAATTGCTGCTTCGGGTTCCGTTGTCTCGTCAAAGAGTTCTGGTGTGTTCAATGCTTTCATCACATCATCAACCGTCTCAAGCGCATTTTCTGTTTCTACTGCTGTTTCTGTTACCGGCTCTTCTGTTTGCATATCCGGCACGGGTGTTATTATTTCTTCTGAAAATACATCAGCCACAGGAGGTTTCACTACGGCAGGCGTCGTTACCACTGGTGCCACCGGAGGTTTTGCTTTCACCTCCTTTTTTTGAGCCGCTTCAGCTTTGATCGATTCCAGACGTTCACGCAAACGTGCCATGGCCTTTTCGCTCCTGGCATCTTTTGCATCGGAAGCGGCAGATGTTTCGGGCTCAGACTGACCCATTTCACCAATGGTCGAGGTTACTTTGCTGGTAATTTCACTCAGTGTTTCTGTTCCCTGGTCCATCACGGCCTTCAATTTTTCCGGCGCATCGGCACCCGAAAGATAAAACCAGCCCATCCCGGAAACAACAGCCAGAAACAACGTGGTGCCGATTATCCAGCCCGTACTCGGGCCACGTTTTGATTTCCGCACCGCCACGTCTTGTTGCGGTCGAATTGATCGATTGATTTCCTGCGTCTCAAACAACGGTTTTTGCGTCGCTGGTCTATCTTCCAGTTTTGCTGAAGCGTTTTGTGTGGCGGCTTTTTCCTCAGCAATTTTTTCTGCTTTTTGGTTGCGCTCATCTTGAATACCCATGGAATCCGCTGGCGAACCAATGGCGTCCACATGTG
>JAADIL010000043.1 GCA_013151355.1 Gammaproteobacteria bacterium | reverse complement strand
CTTGTATTCCCAAAACTGCTCAAACTCATCCTTCAATCGCCATGCCCTGTAAATACGGTTGTTGGCTTTCTCAAGACCTTTGAGGGTACGGATATCTTTTCTTGAACGGGTAAAAGAATGACGGTAGAGAAGCCAGCGTAATCCCTTGAGTGCTTCCCGCCACTGTTCTTTACGAACTTCATCAACAGCGGCATTCAATGCCTTCACAATGTGGCAGCGATCCAGAACCAGCGTCGCATTAAGACGGTGCGCTCTGATAGCACCTATGTAGGCATCGCTCATGTCGCAACAGCCTGCTGTGATCGCTTTCTTTTGATAATCACTCAATGCAGTATTGAGGAATTTATCAATGGTTTCATGGCCTTTTCCTTCGCTCACCCACACCACCCAGGGTGACCGCATATAAATTATTGAACAATCAATAAGTTACAAGACTGACCCGGGGTGTAACGTGCTTGATAAGCCTGGACCATCCAAAGGCTGTGCTGATTTCGGCTCAAGCTGGAACCAATATATCGGCAATTTAATGTAAATTAAGGGCTAAAAATATTCAGGCGAATAAAATCATTGGTTTACATTCAGCAGAACAGACCATCCTCTGGCTACGAATCTCCGATTTGGGGCCCAGACCATATAGCTTGCCAAGTTCACCCATTTAAATAGCACCTCTCGAAATAAAACCCGGGTCCGAAGACCGGTTTGTCATAATCAGCACACAACAGGTACTCTGGGTAATCCTGAAAATTTTCCCTCATATGGCCGCCCGACTTCAACCAGATATTTAAATGCCGCCAATGAATCGGCCCCCATTTTCTTTGTGACAAGGTATATAAGTGGTTCCAGTAACCTTCCAAATATTCCAGCCTTTAGTACAACTTCAGACTCTGTAACAAGCAGGGTTTTTCCATTAACAGATTCAATCGACCATGTATTCCTGGCTGATTTTATCAATGGAGCACCAAAAGCCTGATAGGTATATGAATTACCTTCATCCCACTTCACCCACTTTTCTCTGACCGTCATATTACCCTTTAATTGACAAACTCTTATCATCCCGACACCCCTTTTTTTATCAGTTTCACAATGGGCAGATATGATCGGATCAACCCATAAATCGACATTCGAAACATCTGATAATATTTGCCAGACTTTTTCTTTTGGTGCTTCGATACAGGCTGACATCTTCATTTTCATAGCATTAATCCTCCCATTTGAGTTTTGAAAAATACGATCCGTTTGCTCAACTCACCCCAAACAAGATTACTTTTTCATCATTGCTTTGCTGCCTGGAAAATACTTCTCCCCCCACTTCACCATTTCCAGAAGTACCGGCCCGAGCTCTCTCCCTTTTTGGGTAAGAGTGTAGGCATAGCGTACTGGTCGCTCCTGATAGGCCGATTTCTCTACCAGGCCGTGCTCAATTAAACGTGTCAATCGATTAGCCAATATGTTTGTAGGTATCGCCTCAGGCGATACCTGAAACTCACTGTAGATCGTTTTACCTGCAAACAGGTCACGGATAACGAGGAGCGACCACTTGTCGCCAATGACATCCAGCGTATTGGCGACCGGGCATGGTGACCGTTTAAACTCCCCTGCTTTTGCTTTTGTCCTGGGCATATTTTTCCTGAAAGCCTCGATAGTTCCTTGCATTTTAAAAGTAACCAGGCTATTTTTCAAGTGACTTGCTTTTTGCAAGTTACTATAACAAAGACTAATCCAGGGGATGCATCATGAAAATAAACGATAAAACCGCCGCAACAACTGGCAGCCCAAAATTATGATCAGGACTGCCAAACTCCTCTGTCTTGTCCTGTTAATTTCTGGATGTAGTGCAAATGCCCTGCTGGTTCCGCTGGTGGGTATTCCTTCTACCAACTACCTGACACTCAGTCATTATGAAGAAAAATATCAACTTTATGATGAGAAATACAGGGAGTCTGTCAATTTCATAGAACATCGTATTCCGAGAGAAGGATATACAATTTATGCGCGTGAATTTGGTGCTCAGAAGAACAACATAAAACCCGTCATTATCCTGTTGCACGGGTTTCCTGACAGTTTGCATATTTATGATCGTCTTGCGCCACTTTTGGCGGATCACTATCGTGTTGTGAGTTTTGATTTTTTAGGCTGGGGCAAGTCTGACAAACCGGAAAACCACACCTACAATTCAAAAAGTCTGTATCAGGACCTGGATACTGTTATTCGTTACTTCAATATTGAGCATGTATCCATTGTTGTACATGATGCATCAGGTCCACCAGGTATAAACTGGGCACTGGACAACCCCCGGAAAATGGAAGTGCTTATATTGCTGAATACCTACTTTCATCGAGCTCCTGGTCTGGTACCACCCGAGGCCATTGCGACATTTTCAACACCCGGAATCAAGCGAACAATTATCAGAACGGGTGCAAAACTGAGTAATTTTGGGTGGAAAACAGGTTATCAAAATCAGCTGGGTAAATTTTTCCATGATGAAGAGCAAAGAAATATCATGGTGCCTGTTTTAACGTATCAGGCTCTGGATATCCGAAATGCTTTCTTCCAGTTAAATGATTTCTTGAACGAGGAAATACGCATACGTTCTGAAAGCAAGTGGCGTTTATCGGAATACAAAGGAAATGTGAAAATAATATTTGGCAATGAAGACCCTTATCTGAACAGGAAAGTTGCGAAAAATTTTAATGAAATATTTCCGGTTTCATCCCTTTATTTAATCGATCAGGCTGCACATTTTGTGCAGCTTGATAAACCGGAATGATAAACCGGAAGAAGTTGCTGAACGAATACTAAAGCCTTTTAATGTGAATTAAGGGCTAAATCGTTCTATTAGCACTTTCGTTACTGAAAATACCGTCATTCCGGCATGTTTTTAGCCGGAATCCAGAGGGCTAAGTGACGTGTTATAAACGCAGAGATCGCAGAGACGCAAAGGACGCAGAGAAAAACACTAAAAACGTTGCGTCCTCTGCATCTCTGTGATCTCTGCGTTAAATACCCGGCGATTCTTTAAAAACAAGTCGGTAGGGTGGGCACTGCCCACCATCATGGGTTAAACAGGGTACGATTGGTGGGCGATGCCCACCCTGCAAGTGGAATGGTGATTCATGGCCAGGGAACAGCATGTTCCGCTGAATATAAACCAATGATTTTATTCGGTTGGATATTTTTAGCCCTTAATTCACATTTTACTCTTTCACGATAATACTATTAATCAGGTTGCTGGTGAGTTTGTGAACTCCAACATCATCGGTTCCGTTGGAGTTCGCAAACTCACCACCAACCTGCAACAAACAGATGTTCTGAATTATTTATCTTGCCCTGATTGTGCCTGTGTCCTGACTGTAACCTTCCAGTTTTTTTGGCAATGCCTTTTCAGTGCCAGGATGCCTGCCATCCAAACCAACTTTGATGACCGTTTCTCCTTCAGACAGGCCGATACCAATAGAGACCACACCCGGCAGAACCATTAACTCTGCCTGGTATTTTTCCTTTACCTGTTGAATGGTCATGCCGGTTTCCGCAATGGTAAAAGTGATGGTAAAAAAGAGTAGTAAAAGAAAGACCGTCTGTTTCAAAGACTCAGATCCAGAGCAGAAAAGACATTTTCCATACGATTGATAATCGTTGTCGTATCACTCCCGGCAAACAGCAATCCCACCAGATTGTTGTCATTGTCCAGCACCGCAGATCCACTGTCACCCCCCTGACTCATCGGGCCAGCCAGAATCTGGTCAGTAAACCGGCCAACCTGCCCTCCGCCATACTGGACATTGACGGTAACATCGACCTGATCAATGGTTCCTGTGGTGTATTCTGTGGTGCGACCACTTTTTTGGATTGCCATACCCAATATCCCTTGTGCCATACCAGCGATGGCACCGATATCGAGGATATCGTCGGAAACATCATTGTCTTTGAGCGGTTTGGCAATGGCGGCATCGACCAGATTGTCTTCAGCCTGAATTCTGACTGCTTGCAGGCGGGTACGGCTCCCTGTACTGACAGCCAGCAAATTCAGTATCGAGGCGAAACCGTTGCCAATTGGACATTCACTGGGCAAACCAACACCACCGCTCAGATTGATGGGAATAAACTCAAGCAGATTCGCAACATGGTCATCCGGAAATTTACCGCCATCATAGGGGCCTGGTTGCAGGATAGCGTCGCCAATCCGGGC
>JAADIL010000011.1 GCA_013151355.1 Gammaproteobacteria bacterium | reverse complement strand
CGAATGAACATACTTCACAGGTATTTTGCCAAAACAAGAACGATGACATGACAGACGACATTCTCATCAAGGTCGAGCAACTGACGCGATACTATGGTGCACAATCACGATCTGCGGGTGATACCACGCGACCGGCGGTGGATAACATCAGTTTCGAAGTGCGGCGGGGTGAAGTGCTGGGTTTTCTCGGTCCCAACGGGGCGGGCAAGTCCACCACCATGCGCATGATCACCGGCAACCTCGCGCCTGGCCATGGGCGGATTACGATTAATGGCATTGATCTTCTCGACCAGCCCAAAAAGGCCAAAGCGGGTATCGGTTTTTTACCAGAGCTGCCGCCGCTTTATCGCGAGCTGACAGTGGATGAATATTTACAGTTTTGCGCACGTCTCAATCGTATTCCGCGTGCCAAACAGACAAACGCCATTGCTACGGCCAAAGAGCGTTGTGGTTTGAGTGAAGTGGGAAAACGGCTTATCGCCAACCTTTCCAAGGGTTATCAACAGCGAGTGGGTATTGCCCAGGCAATTATCCATTCACCGGCGGTAGTGGTGCTGGATGAACCCACGGTGGGGCTTGATCCCATTCAGATCCGTGAAATACGCCACCTGATTCGTGAACTCAGCAATGAACACAGCGTGATTTTGAGCACCCATATTTTACCGGAGGTGCAAGCTACCTGTGACCGGGTGCAAATCATCAATCAGGGCAGACTGGTGTTGAGTGACAGCATCGAAGGGCTGGTGCAACGTATGCAAACGTCCAGCTTGCGATTACGCACAAAAAACCGGACAAATAAAAGTAGTCTGCTGGCGATTGACGGTGTTATTGCCGTGGATGAGGCTGATGGAGGCTATGTGCAAGTCAAATATAAACCGGAGGTTAATCCGGCAGCCGCAGTCGCGAAAATAACGGTGGAGCAGGGGTGGGAGCTGCTGGAACTGACGCCGGAGCGACGCTCGCTGGAAGAAATTTTTGTGGATATTACCACAGCGGAACAAAGCAGTGATGGGCCGGTCAAAAAAACCGGGACTGAAAGAACAGAGGCGGCAGCCTGATGATTTTTACCCTTGCAGCACGCGAATTACGGTCGATGTTTCTGTCACCCATGGCCTGGGTGATTCTGGCGGTGATCAGTGGTTTGTGTGCGTATTTTTTCCTGCTTTACATCGACCTTTATTTACAGTTGCAACCACGGTTAGCCGCTGCGCCCAATGCTCCCGGTATCACTGATATGATTGTCGTGCCGTTGTTCAGCACGGCCGCCACCGTATTGTTGCTGGTAACACCGTTGCTGACCATGCGCCTGATCAGCGAAGAACGGCGCAGTCAGACATTAAGCCTGTTGATGAGCGCGCCGGTCTCCATGACTGAAATTATCCTTGGCAAATTTCTCGGAGTGTTTGCTTTTGTATTGCTGCTGTTGGCGCTGGTTGCGGTTATGCCGCTGAGTCTGCTGGCAGGGGGCGATATTGACATGGGCCTGTGGGCATCGGGCCTGCTGGGGTTGGCGTTGTTACTGGCCAGTTTTTGCAGCATCGGTTTGTATATTTCCACATTAACGACCCAGCCTACGGTTGCAGCGGTGGCAACCTTCGGGTTGTTGTTATTGTTGTGGGTGCTAAGTCTGGCAGGTAGCACTGGCAACGAAGGCGGTGGTGTACTGGGTTATCTTTCTCTGTTGAGCCACTATCAACCCCTGTTAAAAGGAATTTTCAGCAGTACTGATATTATTTATTATTTATTGTTGATTTCCAGTTGTCTGGTGCTCAGTGTGCGTCGGCTGGATGCTGATCGTTTGCAACGCTGATTATGCCAATGTGCCGGGCCTGATGTTTATACACCGGTTTTCAGGATTTGTTGATGTTTCATTTTCGCAGATCATTTATTCCTAATGAAGGAAGGAGAAGCACATGGACAAACATCTTTATTATTATCGGGCAGAAGTGCAATCCGTTTACGACGGTGATAGCTGCACCCTGAATATCGATTTAGGTATGGGTACCTGGTTGCACCATGAAAAAATTCGTCTGGCCCGCATTAATACCCCGGAATTACGTGGTGATGAGCGACCTGCCGGTTTGCTGGCACGGGATTTTGTGCGCAACCTGCTGATGCCAAACGACGAACCAGGCAAAGAAATCTGGATCAGTACACAAAAAGATAAAAAGGGAAAATATGGTCGTTATATTGCCGATATCTGGATTAAAGATGAGGGTAAGGGAGAGCCATACAATGTAAATGATGTCCTGGTGAATGCCGGACATGCGAAATATGTGCAGTATTGATTTAATTTCTTATATCGGCATTTCATGTTAGTTACTTCAAAAACACGTATTTATACCCGCTTGCAAAGTGTGGTGTTTACGATTTTATTTTTGGCTGTGGTGGGAGTACTGGCTTATTTGAGCACCCGCTACAGCTTTACTGCGGACTGGACGGCCAATAACCGCAACACCCTGTCTGAAGCCAGCAGCGAATTGCTCAGGCAACTGGATGCCCCGGTTACTATTACCAGTTATGCTACGGAAGATGAATCGGTGCGTGGTGCGGTGAGTGGGCTGGTCGATCGCTATCGGCGTCACAAGGCAGACCTGACGTTGCAGTTTGTGAATCCGGATCTGGAACCGGAGACAGTGCGGGCACTGGGTATTCGTGTCAATGGTGAGCTGCGTGTTGAATATCAGGCACGTGTAGAGAACCTGCAAAACCTTTCCGAGCAGGGGCTTACCAACATACTGCAACGCCTGGCGCGCAGTGGCGAGCGCTGGCTGATATTTGTGGAAGGCCACGGCGAGCGCAAACCGCAGGGCGTTGCCAATCACGATCTGGGTCAGTGGTCGCAACAACTGACCGCCAAAGGTTTTAAAGTACAAACACACAATCTGGTACAAAATCCACAGTTGCCAGAAAACACTCAGGTACTGGTGTTAGCCGGGCCGCAAATGAATTTTTTGCCGGGTGAAGTGGCGTTGATTAACCAGTATGTAGCGGGTGGTGGTAACTTGCTGTGGCTGACCGACCCCGCTGCTGGTGACAACGGCAAAAAACAATACGGCCTGATGCCCCTGGCTACACAACTCGGTATCGATTTTGAACCGGGCATGATTGTTGATCCAACAACGCAAGTATTGGGTGTCAGCGACCCGCGCTTTGCCCTGGTCGCGGACTATCCGGGCCATGCGATTACCCGGGATTTTGATGCGCTGACGCTATTCCCGCAAAGCCATGGCCTGATTATTACGCCCCCGAATGGTTGGCAGGCACGGGTTATTTTGCAAACTGAAAAACGCAGTTGGTCCGAAACGGGGGATATGTCGGGTGAAATTCAGTTTGATGCCGCCAGTGACGTGCCAGGGCCACTTACCCTGGGTGTTGCCTTGACCCGGCCGTTATCAACTGATGATGCTGAACCCCGACAGGAGCAGCGTATTGTGATTACCGGTGACGGTGATTTTCTGTCCAATGCCTATCTCGGTAATGGAGCCAACTTGTTGTTAGGCATGAACATGATCAACTGGCTGGCGACTGATGATCAGCTGATTAACATCCCTGTTAAAACGGCAACTGACCGGAATCTGCAATTGTCACCGCTGGCGCAAGGCATGATCGGTTTCGGCTTCCTGTTTGTGCTGCCACTGTTGCTGGCGGGTAGCGGTTTTTTGATCTGGTGGAAACGGCGCAAACGCTGATGACTCATTTTCCATCGCTGATGGCTCATTTCCGTTACCGGTTTCGACATTTATCGTGACAAGCAAAACGCTGCTCAACATTTTTTTGGCGCTGGCCCTGGCTGGTCTGCTGGCGCTGGTGATTTATGAGCCGGGAAAAACAGAAGCGCCAGATGCAAAAAGGCTGACGGCACTTGATCCTGACACCGTGCAAAAAATCAGCATCGAAAGCTCTGGCCGTGAACCAGTGTTGTTAATAAAACAATCCGGCCAATGGCAAATACAGAAACCGTTGACAATGCCTGCGAATGCCGGGCGCATTCAACAACTGTTAAAAATTGCTCAAGCCAAAAGTATCGCGAGCTATGCCATGAGCCGTGTGGATGCCAATCAGTTGCAGCTTGATACACCAGGTCTGTTGCTGAAGCTGGATGATGTGTTGTTGCGTTTTGGCGCCACCGACGCACTGGGTGGCAGTCGCTATGTACAGGTGGGCAATACAGTGCACCTCATCACTGACAGGTACAGTCACCTGGCGAAGAGAGCGATAACGGAATTTGTCAGTCCGGTACTGTTACCGCAGGGTAGCGTCATTGATCAACTCACCTTGCCAGATTTACGTTTGACACAGCAAGATGGTCGCTGGTCAGTCGATGGGCAAGAAGCTGATGCCGATGCGATTCAGATGCTGCTGGATGAGTGGCGATATGCACGTGCCCTGCGCGTCAGTCTGACAGATAATAATGAGCAGAAGAAAGAAAGCATCACCGTGACTCTGGGCAAAAATACCGACAAACAGGTGCTGCGATTTACCCTGTTGCGCAGCGAAACAGAAATCATCCTGCAACGTGCGGAGCCGGGTATCCAGTATCACTTTCCCCTGGAAGCAGGTCAGCGCCTGCTCACCCTGCCTGCCACCGTTGACGCAGTACAGTAAGTTACTGCCATGCCGGAATTACCCGAAGTTGAAACCACCCGCCGTGGTATCGCGCCACACATCGTTGGCAAAACCGTACAGTCCGTAGTGTTGCGTCACAAACAATTGCGCTGGCCCATTCCGGCACGACTGAAAAGTATTTTGCCAGGGCAGATAGTGATGGATGTCAGTCGCCGGGGTAAATACCTGTTTTTGCACACCGCCGCAGGCAGCGTGATTATCCATCTGGGCATGTCCGGCAGTTTGCGCGTAGTGAACAAAAAAGAAACCGCAGGCAAACACGACCATGTTGACATTATATTTGCCGATGATTGTATCTTGCGCCTGCGTGACCCTCGTCGTTTTGGTGCCGTGTTATGGACCAGCCGCCCGCCGCAGCAACACAAACTGATTGCCTCGTTAGGGCCGGAACCTCTGGACGACGTGTTTGATGTGGACTACCTGTTTCAGCGCTCACGCAAACGCCAGCTGGCCATCAAACCCTTCATCATGGACAGCAAAATCGTGGTGGGCGTGGGAAATATTTACGCTAGTGAAGCATTGTTTCGTGCGGGCATTCGGCCTGGCACAGCAGCAGGCCGGGTCAGTCGTGAACGCTATCAGCGATTGGTGCTGGCAATAAAGGCCGTGCTGACATCTGCTATTGAAGCAGGTGGCACCACCCTGCGTGATTTTGTCAGTGGTGAAGGCAAGCCCGGATATTTTCAGCAAAAATTACAGGTCTATGGTCGTGCTGGTGAGTCGTGTGAGGTGTGCGGAAAAATCATCAAACAGATTCAGCAAGCGCAACGGGCGAGTTATTATTGCCCACACTGCCAGCGGTAGAATAATTTCGCCTGATTTTTTATGGATTGTTTGGTGTCACTATCATTCCGAAACATGAAACCGGTTTTGTTTTAAATCTTTATAAATCTTAATGCAGAGGTTGCTGGAATTCCTCCATCACCATGTTTTCCATCCAGGTGAAGGCCTCTTCCAGTCCGGGCTGATTGAATAACACCATCAGTACCACCCATTTGACCTGATCGAGGTCAATTTCCAGCGACTCCAGTGCCATGATGCGATTGATCACCAATTCACGGCTGGCACCATTAAGCACACCCATCTGTTCCAGAAACATCAGAAAACCCCGGCATTCCACATCCAGCTTTTTTTCTTCCGTCGGACTGAAAACGCGAATGGAGCGGCCCCCGTGTGAAGGGTGCGCTTCGGCGCCTTCCTGTAGTACAGACAAATCCTCCAGCCATGTGAAGGCCTTGTTGATTTCAGTACTGAGGAAGCCTGCTTCGCGGAGCTGGGTTTTGAGGGTTTCGGGATCCGCCTCCATGGCGATATCATCATCCATATAATTCTCGAAGAGATACATGAGCACGTCGAGTACGTCTTCTTTCATGGGTACCTACTATGTCGTATTTTCACGATGCAATTAGCTGTTTAGTGGTTATGACAACCGCCTGCCGCCGAATAAAACCATTTAGTTTATCCGGCTATACAGACCACCAGTCGAAGCCACAATTCCCTGTATTTCCAGTGTCAACAGCATGGAGGAAACAGCCTCTGCCGTCAATCCGCTACGTTCCACCAGCGCATCAATAGATATGGGCTCGAATCCCATTTTTTCAAGAAACGGATGATCAGGAACTGTATTTTTGCTGGTGGGTGTGTGCTCACGCTCAATGACAAAGGAGGCCAATGGTGCAAGTTCTTCGAGGACGTCGTCGACCTCCATGGTCAGTTTTGCACCCTGCTGGATCAATGCATGACAACCCCTGGCCAGAGGGTTGTGAATGGAGCCGGGAACGGCAAATACCTCGCGACCCTGTTCGGCAGCGAGCCGTGCCGTAATCAATGAACCACTTTTTAGTGCGGCCTCGATCACCAGTGTGCCCAGACTGAGTCCGCTGATAATGCGATTACGGCGTGGAAAATTACTGGCGATGGGGGGCGTGCCCGGTGGAAATTCGCTGACCAGCGCTCCCTGTTCAACAATGTGATATCCCAGTTCCCGGTGGCGGGTGGGATAAATGCGATCCGGTCCGGTACCTGCCACAGCAATGGTTTTGCCGTCGGCATTCAGTGCGCCCTGATGGCTCGCGGCATCAATACCCAGTGCCAGACCGCTGGTGATCGTCAGGTCGTGGCGGCTGAGTGCAGCGGCAAAATCATGGGCGAACTGGGAACCACTGACACTGGGGTTGCGGCTACCCACCATGGCCAGCTGGGGTTGGGTGAGCAGGTCAACATCACCACGTACAAAGAGAATGGGGGGAGGGTCAGGAATTTCTTTTAGCAGTGCGGGATAACGGGAGTCAAACAGGCTGATGATGTGACAGTGGGCGCCTTCTGCCCAGGCCAGAGCAGTATCCACAGCTTGCCAGTTGGGTTTTCCCAGATAGTGGCGCAGTTTGGGCGGGATGCCTGGTTCGTTGCAGGAGGCTCCGCGATCCGCAAAAAACCGGGGTAAATCAGGTTCATGTTCGAGGATGCGCAAAAAACGAATTGCACCGACCCCCGGAGCGTGCAGCAGGGCAAGCCAGTGACGCAGGGTATCGACATCGGGCGTGATTGGGGGTGGCACGGGTTCGGAAACCGTGTGCGGTGCAGGGAATGGCGTAATGCCAGAGGATTGTGAAGAATATTGTAATATGTCCAAAGCGCGACCCCTCCCTGGGCCGGGTGCTGAAGTTCAGTTTCGGAGAGCGTTATGGATTTCGCACATAATCATACACTGCCATATCGCGTACGGCTTCCATCACCAGGGCGTAGCTGACACGGTCAAAAGTGCGATACACCAGTATGATACCGGCACGTTGATCCGGCAGGGTAACTTCTTCACCAGGTTTTTTGGCATTGTAATCGCGAACGACCTTGCCAGCCTGGAAGACTGCCAGTACGTGGCCGGTTTCCAGACCATCCTGTTCACCCTGGTTAAGCACGACGGTCTGGAATTGCCCAACACGGGAAACACCATCAATGACCGCAATAATCTGCCCTTCCACCGGTGTTTCTGGTGGCTTGGGAATAAATGCCTGATCAAGCCCTGAGGCTTTTTTCGGAATCAAACGGTCACCCGTCAGGGTTTCGCGGGTGGAATCCTTGACACGCAGGGTGGATGGGTCACCAAAATCTTCCACCTGGGCATCGGCGACATGCAGGGCTTCATAGCCAAGAATATCGCCGGGTTTGGCACCGGGATTACGATAAGGTTTACCGATGCGCAGCACGGCGTAAGTGGAATTGGGATCTTCACCGGGGATCAGGCCCCGGGCATAAATGCGGTCGCCGGAGCCGGACATCAGACGTGCATCCTTGCCGGAGAGCACATAACCGGCATTGTCGATTTCACGCTGGCTGAGCACGCGGGGTTCACCCAAAAACTGCTCAATGGCGTTGAGCGGAATGCTGGCAATGGGGGTGTCGACACGGGTGGCGTGTACCTGTGGTGACATTTTTACGGTGGCCTGACCACGACTGACACGTAAAATCGGCCGACCCTGGGCATCATATTCGAGATACACCACATCACCGGGATAAATGAGATGCGGGTTTTCGATTTGCGGGTTGTAACTCCACACTTCGGGCCATTTCCACGGGCTTTGCAAAAAATGTGCAGAGATGTCCCAGAGGGTGTCACCTTTCACCACCGTGTATTTATCCGGGTGGTCAGCCTTGAGTTTGATGGTATCAGCCAGTGTTATGCCACTGCCCGTGATGGTCAGACCAAGGATGATCAGACCCAGAATTTTTTTAACAGATAATACTTTCATCGACACGATGATCCCTCTGTTTATCAGTTTGCCCGAGTGTAGACGAATCATATTCCAGACTCCAGTGAAGCATTTTAAAATTAACAGGCCAGACATGGCTGCCAAACCTGATTTGCCTGAATGTACCATTTTTACGAGTTTTTGGGCAGCATCGCTGACGTTACGTGGCTTTGCCGAGTATAATGTCGGCAGCGATCATCATATCTTTCGTCTGTTGTTCCGAATTTGACCGAGTTCACATGCCCATACTCAATATTTTACAGTTTCCTGATCCCAAACTACGCCAAAAGGCCGCACCGGTAGCCGTGGTGGATGACAATATTCGTACTCTGGTGGATGACATGTTCGAGACCATGTACAGCGCGCCGGGTATTGGCCTGGCGGCAGTACAGGTGAACGTACTGAAGAGAGTGATCGTTATCGACATCTCGGAGGATAAAAGCCAGCCCGGGTGTTTTATCAATCCGGAAATCGTTGAGCACAGCGGTGATGAGAAAATGGAAGAGGGTTGTCTGTCCGTGCCGGGCATTTATGAGCCGGTCTCCCGGGCAAAAGATATCATTGTGCGTTATCTGGATCGTGACGGAAACACACAGGAATTGAGCGTGGGTGGTGTGCTGGCGGTGTGCATTCAACATGAAATGGATCATCTCGATGGCAAGCTGTTTGTGGATTATTTGTCGGAAATGAAGCGTAACCGTATCCGCAAAAAGATGGAAAAAATGCGTCAGCACACCATGTGACGATACAAAATGTGACGACACAAACCCCGTTGCTGAAAAGCAAAACCTGAAGAAGGAAACACTGTGGCCCAGGGCCTGAAAATCATCTTTGCCGGTACCCCGGCATTCGCGGCCAGCAGCTTGCAGACACTGCTGGATTCTGAACATGACGTGCTGGCAGTGTATACCCAGCCGGATCGTCCCGCTGGGCGTGGCCGCAAACTCACCGCCAGCCCGGTGAAGGCACTGGCGCAGGAACATGATTTGCCTGTATTGCAGCCAGTGAGCCTGCGTGACGAACAGGTTCAACAGGTGCTGGCAGACTGGCAGGCCGATGTGCTGGTGGTGGTGGCTTATGGACTGATTCTGCCCGGACCGGTATTGGCCGCGCCGCGTCTGGGCTGTATTAATGTGCATGCCTCGTTGCTGCCACGCTGGCGTGGTGCCGCACCCATTCAACGGGCGATTCTGGCAGGAGACGGACAAACTGGCGTCACCATCATGCAAATGGATGCGGGCCTGGATACCGGTGATATGCTGCACAAGGTAGTATGCCCCATCGAAAATACCGACACCGCCGAAACCCTGCACGACAAGCTGGCGGCTCTGGGAGCGACGGTACTGTGCGATACCCTGAAGCTGCTGGCCGATGGTGCCGCAGTGCCGGAAAAACAGAACGACGCCGAGGCCAACTATGCCGAGAAACTGCAAAAAGCCGAGGCGGAAATTGACTGGACGCAGTCGGCTCAGGTGTTGTCGCGTACCGTGCGCGCCTTTAATCCCTGGCCGGTAGCTTTTACTTGTGTTGACGATAAAAATTTGCGGATCTGGTTTGCCGAGGCTGTGGATATGGCCACCGATGCAGCGCCGGGCACCGTGCTGGCCGAATCCCGTGAGGGTATCGACGTGGCCACCGGCGACGGCGTGTTGCGCATTCACCGGCTACAGTTACCGGGCGGCAAGGTACTGGACGCCGGACAATTTCTCAATGCCCATAGTTTGTTGGGTGTTCAGCCTGGATAGTGTATTGCCAGAATCCGCGTGGGCAAAAAAACATGCCCACCCCCACGTCTGTAACCCGGGAGCCTGTTCGTGAACAGGGGTCGTAGAGTGGGCACGTTTTTTGTGCCCACGCGTGCATTCTGATGGCCTCGCCAAAACAAAATCCACGGGCCACAGCTGCGCGCATTCTCAGTCAGGTCATTCGTGATGGCCGCTCCCTGTCCCGCGCCATAGAAGACATACCATCTGCACTGAGCGATGACCGGGCGCTGATTCAGGAGATGTGTTACGGCGTACTGCGTGAATATCATCGCTTGTCAGTCATCGTCGCCAGCCTGTTAAAAAAACCGTTGAAAGAAAAAGATGCCGATGTACAGGCACTATTATTACTGGGCTTGTACCAGTTGATGTGCATGCGGGTGCCGGATCATGCCGCTGTGTCGGAAACCGTGGCCGCCACGGCGACCTTGAAAAAGGTCTGGGCGCGGGGCATGGTGAATGGTGTGTTGCGCAACTTTCAGCGTCAGCAGGAAAAATTGTTGGTGCAGGTCGATATCACAGAGGAGGGTCGCTGGTCGCATCCGCAATGGTTGATCAACGCGCTGCGTGAGGCCTGGCCAACAGACTGGCAGACGATACTGGCGGCCAATAATCAGCGGCCACCCATGTGTTTGCGTATCAATACGGCAAAAATCAGCGCAGATGACTATTTGCAGCTATTGGAAAAAAATGACATTGCTGCCAGCCGCGGTGAATTCACCACAAGTGCTATTCGACTCGAACACCCACAGGATGTGACCGCGTTGCCGGGTTTTGTCGAGGGCTGGCTGTCGGTGCAGGACGAAGCCGCGCAACAGGCGGCCGGTTTGATGGGGCTGGAACCCGGGCAGCGTGTGCTCGATGTGTGCGCGGCACCCGGCGGTAAAACCGTGCACATGCTGGAGCTGGCTGAAGTAGAGATGATCGCTGTGGATGTAGATGCCGCCCGCCTGCAACGCGTGAAAGAGAATCTGCAACGTGTGGGTAAAACCGCCCGGTGCGTTGTGGGCGATGCCTGCATGCCAAACAAATGGTGGGATGGTCAGCCGTTTGACCGTATTCTGCTGGATGCGCCCTGTTCGGCCACCGGGGTGATCCGTCGTCATCCCGATATCAAATTATTGCGCCGCGAATCTGATATCAAAAAACTGGTGACATTACAGGCGCAAATACTGGATGCCATCTGGCCCTTGCTCAAGCCTGGCGGTATGCTGGTGTACGCGACGTGTTCGGTATTGCCGGAAGAAAACGCCAGACAAATAACTGCCTTCGTGGACAGGCAGGTGGACGCGCAGCTCAGAACAATAAACGTACAGTGGGGGGTGCCCGTCATGGCGGGTCAACAGGTGTTGCCGGGAAACAGCGGTATGGACGGGTTTTATTACGCATGTTTGGAAAAAACAGCATAAACACCAAAAACAGGCGCTGCGGCCTGATGGTCGTATTGCTTGTTTTTGGCAGCCTCGCGCTGGAAACAAAAGCAGCCACCTCGTTGTTCACTGTGCATGACGCAAAAACAGAGCTGGTGGGCGATATTTATCGGCTGAATGCAAACCTGGAATTAAAGTTAACACCGCAGGCGCTAACGGCACTGGATAATGGTGTCACACTCATCATTGTTCTGGATATCGAAGTTTATACACCCGGTCGCTATCTGTGGGACAACGTGCTGGCCAGCCTGGAACAGCGCTACGAAATTCAATACCATACTCTGGCTGATCAATATTTATTGCGTAATATCAACAGTGGCTCCCAGTTTGTTTATTCCACGTTAGATGCGGCCCTGGAGGCTTTGGGTAAAATCAGGCAATTGCCCATTCTGGACGCACATTTGTTACGGACAGAAAGGCATTACAAGGTGCGTGCCCGTTCCCGCCTGGATTTGAGTAGCCTGCCCGTACCCATGCAGCTCAAAGCCTATATTTCCAGTGAGTGGTGGTTAAACAGCGGATGGTACTCATGGGACTTGTGATTAGCTGCCCTGCGCAGCAGGCGAGCCGTTATGGGTAGATTACTGGTATGGTTGCGGCGCATGTCGAGCAGCGTGGTGCCCGTAATCATCATGGCCATTTTTATGCTCGGGTCATTGTGGCTGCTGAGCGCGGCAACAGAAAATTCCAGCCAGTTCGGACGCATGCATGTGACGTTGGTGCTGGTCAACGTACTGGGACTGATTGTGCTGGTGGGTTTGATCGGTGTCGATGTGGTGCGTCTGGTGCGCCAGTATCGCCGTGCGGCTACCGGCTCACGACTGACCGTCAGGCTGGTAATAATATTTGTGGTTATGGCGCTGGTGCCTGTCTCCATTGTTTTCTATTTTTCGTTAGGTTTTTTGCAAAAAGGCATCGACAGCTGGTTTGACGTCCGCGTAGAACGTGCCATGGAAGATTCTCTGGAGCTGAGCCGCTCATCGCTGGATATGCGCATGCGTGACCGGCTCAAACAAACACGGGCCATCGCCGCCGAGCTGCGTGAAACGCCAAATGCCATTGTTATGTTCAGGCTGAATGAATTACGTGACGAGAGTGGTGCCAGCGAACTGACCCTGTTATTTCAGAGTGGGCGAGTGATTGCTTCATCAAGCGCCGATACCATGACAATTATTCCACAAAAACCCGGTGGTTCGATTCTGTCGCAAATACGTGACAAACATGATTACGTAGGATTGGCCCCTATCGACAATCTGGGTTTGCATATTCGTGCCGCAGTGCAAATAGATGCCTCGGATGTTGCTGTTGATCCGCGTGTGTTATTCATGTTGTACCCAATAGACGCGCGCGTCAGTGTATTGGCGGATGGTGTGCAATCAGCCATCACCCAATATAAAGAACTGGTATATTTGCGTGACCCGCTGAAACAAAGTTTCAGTTTTACCCTGGCGCTGGTATTGCTGGTGACGCTGCTGTCAGCAGTGTGGGCAGCTTTCTTTTTTGCCCAGCGCCTGGTTGCGCCAATACGCATTCTGGCCATTGGCACACGCGCTGTGGCTTCGGGTAATTATCAAAAGAAGTTGCCGATTACGCGCACGGATGAACTGGGTACATTGGTACAGTCGTTTATGGATATGACCAACAAGGTTTCCGAGGCGCAACGGGACGCACAAAAAAGCCAGCACCGGGCTGAGCGTGAGCAAAACTATTTACGCGCGGTCCTGGGGCGGCTTTCATCCGGGGTTATCACCCTGGATAAAAATCAACGTATGCGTGCCGTCAACGCTGCGGCCAGCCATATTCTGGAACTGGATATGGATGCCGCCATGGGCAACAGTCTGGCTCAAATTGAGCATGATGCGCCAGAGCTGAAAACATTTATCACCGCCATCGCAAAACACATTGATGATGATGCCGATGACTGGCGCGAAGAAATTGCATTAACCGGTTTCGGGCGACACAAAACCTTGATGTGTCAGGGCGCAAGATTGCCTGCGGTGAAAGGCATGACATCAGGATTTGTGGTGGTGTTCGATGATGTGACCGCAATGATTCAGGCACAGCGTGATGCTGCCTGGGGCGAAGTGGCGAGACGCCTGGCACACGAAATTAAAAACCCGTTAACCCCCATTCAACTTTCCGCAGAACGTTTGCGGCATAAATATCTTGGCAAAATGGCACCGGAAGATGCCGAAGTACTGGATCGTTCCACGCACACTATTGTGCAGCAGGTGCAGTCAATGAAAGACATGGTGGAGGCTTTTTCTGAATATGCGCGCGCACCAAAACTGCAACCGTTGCCGTTGGTGCTGGAGGTCCTGATCGGTGAAGTGCTGGATTTGTATGCGGGAGAAAAGCAGGCGATTAATTTATTGGTGCATGCCAAAGAATCAACACCGATGGTGGAAGCAGATGCTGGCCGCATTCGCCAACTGCTGCACAATCTGATTCGCAATGCTATTGAATCACTGTCTGATACACCACAGGGCCGGGTGGACATCTATTTGCAGGAAGTGGAATATGCCTCGGAACACGTAGTGGAAATCAAGATTGAAGACAATGGCCCGGGTATTCCGCAAGACATGCTGGAAAATCTGTTTGAACCCTATGTCACCAGCAAACCAAAAGGCAGCGGTTTGGGTTTGGCTGTGGTCAAGCGTATTGTCGAAGAGCATAACGGGGTGTTATATGCAGAAAACCGGACGGAAGGTGGCGCACGTATTGTGATACGTTTGCCAGCATTAAAAATAGACATGACACCACAGATGGAAACGCAACAGGCACAGAACGGCGGATAACAAAATGTTGCAAGTACCGCTTTGTATTGATTGTATTGAAAGGTAACCCAAAATAATGAAACCCTATATTCTGGTGGTGGATGATGAACCGGACATCTGCACGTCGGTAAAGGATATTCTGGAAGATGAAGGTTATGCAGTGGCTGTGGCAGAAAATGGCGAAGCAGCACGGCATTTGGTGCGCCAGAAAATTCCCGACATGGTTTTGCTGGACATCTGGATGCCTGATATTGACGGCATTACCCTGTTAAAGGAATTTTCCAGTGACCTGGCCATGACAGCACCGGTAATCATGATGTCCGGCCACGGTAATGTGGAAACGGCGGTGGAGGCCACACGTCTGGGCGCCAAAGATTTTATTGAGAAACCCCTGTCGCTGGCCAGATTGTTGCACACCGTTGAACATACACTGGTAGAAGCAAAACAAAATACACCGAATAATTTGCAACGCATGCCCCTGCGGCCGGTACCTCCGGTGGGCAAAACGATGCAAATTCAGTTACTGCGCGAGCAACTGGAAAAACTGGCGCATCATTCGGGAACCGTATTGTTTTATGGTGAGCCGGGCAGCGGGAAAACATTCGGTGCCGAATATATTCATGCGCGTTCTGCACGACAGCATGGCCCGTTTATCGATGTACATACCCGGCAATTTCATGATGGCCAGGGTGATGTATTGTTGTTTGGTAAAGAAGAGGGCACAGATATTCAGCCCGGCTTTCTCGAACAGGCACAAGGTGGCACGCTGTTTCTGAATGATGTTGCCGAGCTGGATGCGGACATGCAGGACAGCCTGTTTGCTGTTTTGAGCACCGGTAAATGGGTGCGTATGAATGGCAGCCAGTCCCTGACGCTGGATGCTCGTATTATCACCGCTACCCATTATGATCTGGAACAGGAAATCCGCGCGGGTCGCTTTCGTGAAGATTTGTATCACCTGCTTAATGTTGTGCCGGTGCGTGTGCCTGCCTTGCGCGAACATGTGGAAGATGTCACCGAGCTGCTGGGGTATTATGTCAATTTGCTGGTGGATAAAGAGGCATTGCCTTATCGTAATTTCACCGTGGCAGCACAAAATCGCTTGCGTCACTATGAATGGCCGGGCAATATCCGCGAACTGGAGGGCCTGGTACGGCGTTTGCTGGTGCTGGGACTGGAAACGGATGTTGAGCTGGGTGAGCTTGAAGCAGCACTGGATGCCGGCACGATATCATTCGGTGGCATGGACCCGGCAAATTTTGATTTGCCACTCCGTCAGGCCCGCGAGCAATTTGAAAAGGCCTACCTTGAATATCATTTGCAACAGGCTGGTGGCAGCGTGGGTAAAGTGGCCAAACTGGTGGGCATGGAACGGACGAACCTTTATCGCAAATTGCGTGCATTAGGCATTGACACACGACGAACGGGTCGCTAAAGAGGTGTGACAAAATATAACCCGGACATCTTGCTTGTCTGTCCTTCCGTCTTTTGTGTTGCACAAAGGGTTACATACAATGAGTATGCGCCCCAATGTCATTAAGTTAACAAAAAATGGCGTACCGCAGGTTGGTGGTGAG
>JAADIL010000027.1 GCA_013151355.1 Gammaproteobacteria bacterium | reverse complement strand
CGTGCACGTTCCTTATCCGGACTGGGTGGACTGTGTATAGTTATTAGTGACAATCCTCATAACTAAAGTAATAGTCATCATAATTAACTAACTAACTGGTAATTGATCACAGTTAAATAATATAAATGTAAAGTGTATGATCCTGATGTTATACCTTATCGCAAGGGTGTTGATGCTAATAAATAATCACGAGAATGAATGGATTTAAATTATCAAATTATTTATATAAAGTTGTTATAAACAAGGAGAAGATGATGGAACATGTAAAATTTGGAAAATGTACAATATTATTTTTGATGTTGTGCACTTTTTTTGTTGCAGGAGAATCTTTTTCTTCAGAAAAAAAAGATTTATCAGTAACCGTTATTAATCCTGTAGTCGTTCCTCAAGGGAAAGAAAAAGAAGCTCTTGATATTTGGGAAAAATATTCAGAATATTTTGGAAAACAACCGGGGTTTATCAGTGCAAAACTTCATCGAAGTGTCAATCCAAAAGCAAAATTTCATTTAATCAGCGTGGCGAAATGGAAGAGTAGCAAGGACTTTTTGAGAGCTTTAAATAGTGAAGATATTAAAAAAATAGGTAATGGTTTTCCTGAAGATATGCCGCACTATCCATCAATGTATGAAATCATCAGAAAATAATTCAGGAATGGAAATTGAATAACTTATGCAAGTGGTGCCCTGATTTGGTCTGTATTCGCCTAAAACACCTGCTTTTGGTGTTCGTTTTGATTGAGTAAAAGCACAGAAATAGTCACTCTTGTGCCTGTTTTTTGCGATTGAAGAATGGGGTATCTCGTCCTTTGAAGCAGGGATATTTATCTTTGTCAGAGGTTTTATGGAAACTCCTCCAGATAATTACAGAATGTGAATATTTTTGCAAAAGGTGATAACGTCGATTGTGATTGTTCTTGCCGGGATCATCCGTGTTTATACACCTGTATAAGTGCAGCAATTTCTTTCCGGTGCGTAACCGGTTTTTTTTCCACCAGCCCTTTTAATACGATCTTTGCTTCATCCCGATTATCCAGATGCAATAATAACAGTCTGGCTTCCAGTAGCTGGCTATGTATCAGGTCAATATATTCGCCATATCGCAAATCGGTTTTTCGAATAATTTGATAAGCCAGTGAATATTGTTGTAATTCCATGGCATATTGGGTTAGTTTTAACGCTTCACCGGGTTCGGAAAAAACAAAATCTTCTTGTATGTCCAGACAACGTTTTGTGATTCTTAATGCATCTTTATTATTGTTTTTCTCCAGGAACAAGCTGATAACAAGTCGGCCCAGGCATATCAGTGCGCGGCATTTTCGCCATTTTTCCATTTCCTGAAACAGTTCTTCGTAGACTTCCACGCTGTCTTTATAGTGATCATAGTCTTTCAGGAACAGGACAATTGCTTCGCTGTTATTGCCGATATTGACCAGTCGATACAGTTTTTGATTGTAATTTGCATATTCGCGTTTTGCATCCTGTTCACGGACATTTTGTAAATATTTGTCTCCCCCTTTGTAGGAGTTTGTTGTAGCGAACTGGTTATTTCGGGTATTTTTCATGTATTCAATTTCGTCATTCAATTCATCCTGAATTTCCTCCCGACGATTTTTTAAAAAGAAAAATCCATAAAGATAACCGGCTACTCCGCCACTGACATGGGCAATGAGGTTGACTCCGCCATGGTCTGAATACGCCATGAGGTTATAGGCATCCCAGCCGATGAACCATACAGCCAATATCCAGGCTGGCATTGGAAATGCTCTGACAAAAAATATGATGACCCAGATAAAGGTGCGAATGCGGGCTTTGGGCATCAAAAAGGCAGATAAGCCGATGACACCGGATACCACGCCGGATAATCCCAAAGAAGGTATGGGGGGAGAATTGCTCAGGGCTATCGAGAGCGAGTAGGTGATATCGGTAATCAATGCCACCATCACCATAAATCCAGTGTAATGCAGTTTACCGACGAGTAACGTTTCAATAGCTGCTGCGAAGGCGAAAAAGAAAATCAGGTTGCCCAGTACATGCCACCAGCTTGCGTGAGAAAGTGCAGAGCTTATCGTTCTGACGGGGTTCCAGGATGCCGGGTTATACATTAATTTGGCATCCAGGCTGGCTGGTGCTTCCAGGCTAAAATCAGTGTAATGTTGTTTGGCTATCTGTATTACGTCGTCGAGTTCTTCGTCAGAATATGTGTGATATTTGTCATTTTCTTTTTTTATCCAGTGGTCAATAATGCTTTTATCCGGTTGGGAATGCATATTGTAGATAAATCCGAAACAGGCGGACTTTCGGGTGCTGAGAAAATCGATATCATTCTTATCCAGGGTTTCGTCGTAGAGCTGGTTACAAAATGGCTGGAGTGCCTGGATAATGTCTGAGCGGTTAGTGTCCTGCATATAATAAATGAGTAAACACAGCACGATCACAATGTAGGTGATAACAGGTGGTCTGGCCAGACTCAGTTCAGCGCTGTAGGGAATGATCAACATATTGTGTTAGTTATTGGCAGCTTCATTCATGTATTAAATGTGATGGTAAGAGCGAAAGATATCCAGGCCAATAAAATCAACTGCTCAGGAATGGAAATTGAATAACTTATACGGTTTCCATTCCCTGTATTGTCGCTCATTACGGCGCTTCAATACAGTAGCATGCTGGCTGTTAATAATTTGACCCTTGATTCATATTGCAAGTGGCAGGTGATCATTGGAGGTTGAAAATATGTTTAACATTTTCAGATGTACCCCAGGGTCTTCAGATAACAATCCTGGGTGTCGATAAGGCCTGGACAGGAGTGTCCTGTTCAGGCAAGGTTGTTGGTAAGTTATAGTTTTTTATAAGAAATACTTTCATCATGTTACATGAAAGCTGCCTGAAGTCGGTGTTTTTGACTTGTCCTTTCCGCCGCTTTCAGTATTACCTCAACAGCGCACGCTGATTATTCGCTTGATGAGCCGGATAAAAAATTATTATTCAATCGTCAGAGGACCAGAGATTTGACCAGCCAGGTCAAGTTCTCACAACGATTGCTAATCGTGATCTTGTAAAGGAAAAACAATATGCGTTTTCTTAAATTGTTGTTAATTCTGCCTGTTCTTGGATATGGCAGTATCAAAGCTTATATCTGGTACGACGTCAAGAGTAACGTTGATGATGTCATTGCCTCCGTCGCTCCCTTTGTTGATATCACTTATGATTCAATATTCAGCTCATTGCTCGATGGTGTCGTCGGCATAACGGGGATTGTTATTCGACCGAAAATGACCCGGGATGAATTCACCATCGAGGAGATGAATCTTTCTGCTCCCGATATTTTTGATATTTTCATGCTGGGAAGCCGTTTTGAAAACGGAGAATTTCCGGAATATATTGGCTTTGAAATGAAAAGTATGAATATTGATGTTGATAGTGAAATATTTGTGATGCTGGCTGATATGCAGGCACAGGCGGCAGAACCACAAACATTGGAAGACCCGCTCTTAATAGAGCGAATGGATGCGCTGGGTTGTGGGGATATTGAAAAATTTGGTACCAATGAATTTTCTGAGATGGGTTACAATCCATTGAATCTTGATATTGCCGTGGATATGGAGTTTGAAAAGGCTTTGAGGCAAATAAAAGTTGGTATGCGTATTAAGGATCGTGATCTCTACAGCGTTAACGTTACCGTGCAAACCGGATTTGATTTGAATCAGCTGAAGTCGACAGGTTTACAACCCGTTGAACCTGAAATATCAAAAATGAAAATTGAGTACACTGATACTGGCTATTACAAACTCAGGAATAAATACTGTGCGCAGCAGAACGGGGGTAGTATTGAGCAGTATGTTAATGCGAATATTGCTCAATTAACAGCAGAGCTTGGTGCGGTTTTCCCGGAAAAAATGGTGGGTGCCTATCGTCGTTTTATGACGAATGGTGGACGCTTTACTGTTAGTCTGAATCCTGCCGAGGCAACCATGCTTAGTGGTCTGGAATTTTATAAAACAGCTGATATTCTGGATATTCTTGGCATGGAAGTTATTATTAACGGAGACAATGTCGATCTCGGTCAAATTAATTGGGATGTCGGGGCTGAAAAAACAACAGCAAGAAAAAATGATATACCAAACGTTATCAGAGAACATCGCTCAAGCCCGACTGTCACCAGAGTTAGCCCTCCTGTAAAACCGCGTTCTGCAAAAGCAGGGAAATATCGAAAGGTTCGAAAATCACAGCTTTCCCGATATATTGGTAAAAATATTCAGGTGGAAACATCAATTGGAAAACGTCGTCAGGGTCAACTGGAAAGCGTGGATGATGAGCGCATTCGTATTTTGATGAAATTTGGCAATGGCGAATTTTCTTTCCCGGTCAAGCTGGATGATATTTTGCAGGCAAGGGTGTATCTATAGTGGTGTTATTGGTAGCATGGGCATGTGGGTTATTTTGAATAAACATGAAAATGCTAAAATACTTTTTGTCAGCTCTTGTAGTAATCGTCCTGTTACAGGGATGCTCAGTAGCCCGTTTTGGTTACGCCGAGGCGGAATGGGACAAGCTTACAGATGTTGAGAAAGTTGCTGTTCAAGAAGAATATGAAACTATCATTAATTCAAAAAACGAACAGGCATATGAGTATAAAATAAAAGCAAGAACACAATCAGTCATCGACTACGGTTCTGGCTTTCAGTCCCGGTCCAGACGAGCCCGTTAGTAAAAATCCTCCAGAGTTTTATAACACGGGAATGATGCGCATGTTGAGGCCTTCCTGCATTTGTGTGCAGCGTTCAAATTTGTTTTTACGTCGCTGGGTGGCCGAGATATAACCGTGACATTCGGCTAATGGTGTGTGGACAAATGTACAGGCAGAAGCAGCCTGATTGATTGCGCCGTCGAGAAAACCGATGCCTCGCCAGCAATCGCTGGTTTTTTTGCAATCTCTGGTGGTGCAGGCATTGTCGATGTTGTCGGCCAAAGCATGAAAGCAGTCGGCGGCATCATCAGGATTTGCCGTGAAAGAACAGATTTTCGGTGGTTGCGTGGTTTCGCTTTGCTTTGCCTTTTCCGCGAAGCGTGCTGCCAGATTTTGCCATTCGTTAAATTGTTTGGCCTGGTTTGCGCATTGCGTTGTTTTGTCTTTCGGATGTTGTTTTGAACATTTACTTAATGTGACGCAGGCCTGATTGACGGCAGTGAACAGTGTATTGTGTACTTCACTCCATTTTTTGTGTTCATCGAGATTACGAAAACCAACACCGTAGGTACCTGCGGTGGTGGCACTCAAACCCTTGGCAATGCTGGCGCGCGCCTGCTTTTCATACTTGCTGTAGAGCGAGTCTTTACAGGAGACATCAATGGAGACCGGTTCGGTTTTGGCAAGAGGAGTGACGGGGGATTCTTGCGCAACGGGCTCGGGCTCAATCCGGGCTGGCTCTATCGTTGAAGGTTCGGTGTCCGTTGGCTCGGCGGCGATGTTATTATCGCTCCGGAGGCTGGGGTTATCCGCTGTTTTCGTGACAGTTTGCGAGGCGTTGTTTGCGACTGTGTTGTCTGCCATTTCGTCGGAGGAGGGGGTTGTGGCACAGGCATTCAGGCCCAGCAGGATAAACAGCAGCGTGACCAGACAGAAACTGCGCAGGTGTCTGGATATCGAATCATATTGGCGCATCGTTAACCTCGCTTTTGGTGAAAAGATGGTGTAAACCGCCTTGCAGTGTATACAGCTTGGCGCGATTGGAAAAGTCTCAATATACGACTGGCCATTTTGCTGGCCGAACTCTACAACATCATTACCCATTGCCTTGGCTCAGATTTCCGCGAGGGTAAATTGTCGGATTTTCCGGGCATTTTTTTCATTTACCAGGGGTTGTTCTGCGCTCCGGACAGTGTTTGCGTAGCATGGACCCGGTTGCAGGTCTTTGAGGAGCGTCGGAGGTTGGGGTAGAGTCCACCTCCGTCATCAAGTATTTCATCTTTTCCCGGGAGCCTGTCGGGCTTGGGGAATCGTAGCGAGGGAACGTCATTTTGAGTCCGACAGGTTCCTGGATATTTGAAAGGGACTTGATGGAACGCTCCGAAAGCTTCATTTGTGTGTGCCTCTGTGTGTGTTTCGTGAGTGCACACAGCCTGACAGGGAAGCACGCTGACCAGAAAAATCAGATAATAACCAGGAAAAACAAATATATATGAACACACAGAAACGTGTAAAAGTGCTTTTCGTCTGCATGGGCAATATCTGTCGCTCGCCAACGGCTGAAGGTGTTTTTGCCAGGTATGTGCAGGATGCGAATCTCGCAGATGTTATCGAGATCGATTCAGCGGGTACGCATGCCTATCATATCGGTGAAGCACCTGATCCCCGTTCACAGAAGACGGCACTGAAGCGGGGTTTTGATTTATCCTCGCTGAGGGCACGGCGTGCAGTGGCCGAAGACTTTGATATCTTTGATTACGTGCTGGCGATGGATCGGGATAATCAGCAGGGTTTGCAAGCTATTTGTCCTGTGAGTGCAGAATATAAATTACATTTATTTTTGAGTTATGCGCCCAATCTTGAGCATGACGAGGTACCAGATCCGTACTACGGTGGCCCGATGGGGTTTGAGCGGGTGCTGGATATGATTGAGGAGGCTTCGGCAGGTTTGCTTCAGGATATACAGCTACGCCATTTGCAAAATTGACCGTTCAATGAAGGAAGGTGCGCGTTCCTGACGGTAAAAAGCCCCAGTCATGCATAGTGTGGTTGGGGCTTTTTACATTTCGTCTCATGGTGCTTCAGGAACGTGCACGTTCCTTAATCGTTATGTTCCGGTTTGCTGGCGGGTTTTTTTGCAGGCTCTGGGGAACGTGATGCCTCCGGGGCCTTTAAAACGGGTGCCTGTTGTTGTGATGATGATGCGCTTGCCTGTTTTGTTTCAACGGGTACAGGCCTTGCTGGCATGCTGCTGGCTATCTTTTCATGCTCCACCTTTGGTGCAGGGGCGGATGTAACAACAGGCTGTTGTTTTATCGGGCTTGTTGAATGCGTACTGTTTTCTGTTTTTGCCAATACCGGTTTTGTTTCGACTTGTACCAGTGCAGCCGGTTTTGTTTCTGTTTTTGTCGGTACCGAAGCTGGAGTAACAGGTGTAGTCGGTGTTTTTTCTACAGAGGTATCCGGTTTCACTACCGGTTTCTGTTTTGTTTCCTGCGTTGCAGATCGGGTTTTGGTTTGTTGCTTTGCAGGGACTGTCTCTGGCGGTTTTTCCACAGGTTTGTCGACGACAGGTTTTGGCTGTCTGTCTTTACGCTCCCTGTTGTCTTTACGCTCAGCAGTTTGTTGGGCCGGTGCTTCACCTGATGCGGTTGTGGTGCCTGTTTTTGCCAATTCTGTCGATGGTTTGGCTTCGGCTATATTCCCGTCATTCCCGTCGCTTTTATTTTCGACAGCACCGTTTTCATTGGTGCCGGCTTCTGCATTCTGGTTACGCGTGCCACTATCGCGCCGCCGCCGCCGTCCACCGCGGCGTCCACGACGTGAACTACTTTTTTGCTGGCCGTCATTTTGCGCATTCTGGTCGGCATTTGCCTGCTCGTTGTTGGTAGCTTCGCCAATGGTAGCTTCGCCAGTATTTGCATCCTGGTTTTGATTCTGGTTGCGATTTTGCGTGCGTGCGCCTTGTTTATCGTTTGTTTTTGGCTTTTCGTTTTTATCTGCGGATGCTTTTGTGTCACGGCTCTGGGCATTCTTTTTCTGCTCATCCCGGTTCTGTGTGCCATCCTGCCTGTTACGGTTCTGGTTGCGTCGGGCAGGGCGACGGTTTGAGCCGTTGCGGTTGCCGGAGTCACTGCGGTTACGCCCACGGCTCTGCGCAGGTTTTGTGCTTTCAGTTTTTTCGGCCGGTTTTGCGGGTGTTGTGGTTTCGGGGTTTTCACTGCCACCCACCAGGCTGCTCCAAAGGCGTTTGATGAGACCGTTTTGTGTGGTTCCGGTTGCCGCTGTTGTTTGTGGCACAGGTGCAGTGGGCACCACACCGCTTACCGCAGGGGTTTCGGATGTCATTTTGGGTTTGTCATCCAGTGATTCCGATACTTCTTCACGTTCGACTGCCAGGGAGTAACTGGCTTGTGAATCCGCATCGTGTGCAAGGTCACTGGTACGTTCACGCTGAACTTCATAATGCGGCGTGTCGAAAGTAGGGTTGGGAATCAGCACCACTTTGATACTTTGACGTTGCTCAATGTCTGTAATAGCCTGGCGTTTTTCGTTGAGCAGGAAGGTCGCCACGTTGACCGGTACCTGCACAATGATGCGTGCGGTTTGTTCCTTCATGGCATCTTCTTCGATTATGCGCAAAATGGACAGGGCCAGAGATTCGGTGCCACGAATGGTGCCGTGGCCTTCGCAACGCGGGCAGACGATTTGCACGGATTCACCCAGTGACGGGCGCAGGCGTTGTCGGGACATTTCCAGCAGGCCGAAACGTGAAATACGTCCGATTTGTACACGGGCGCGATCCATTTTCAACGCTTCACGCAAGGTGTTTTCTACTTCGCGCTGGTTACGCGATGCTGACATGTCGATGAAGTCGATGACTACCAGTCCGCCGAGATCACGCAGGCGCAACTGACGGGCTACTTCTTCTGCGGCTTCCCGGTTGGTGTTGAGTGCGGTTTCTTCGATGTCGCTGCCTTTGGTGGCGCGGGCGGAGTTGATGTCGATGGAGATCAGCGCTTCAGTATGATCGATAACAATGGCGCCACCGGAGGGCAAGCGCACTTCGCGTTTAAACGCGGTCTCGATTTGTGATTCAATCTGATAGCGTGTGAACAATGGTACGCTGTCATTGTAATGTTTGAGTTTGTTCAGGTTATGCGGCATCACCATCTGCATGAATTCGGTGGCCTTGTCGAAGATCACCTTGTCGTCGATGAGGATTTCACTGATATCCTTGCGCAGGTTGTCACGTATTGCGCGGATGATGACATCACTTTCCTGATAAACAAGGAAGGGTGCAGAACCTTCTTTGGATGCCTTGTCGATGGCTTCCCATAACTGCAACAAGTAATTGAGGTCCCACTGTAATTCTTCAGGGTTTTTACCCACACCCGCAGTGCGTACGATAAGCCCCATGTCTTCGGGAACATCGAGTGCTGCCAGGGCATCACGAATTTCATTGCGTTCTTCGCCGACGATACGTCGCGACACACCACCGGCACGCGGGTTATTGGGCATTAGAACAAGGTAACGTCCGGCAAGGCTGATGAAGGTGGTGAGTGCCGCGCCTTTGTTGCCGCGTTCCTCTTTTTCAACCTGAACGATGATTTCCTGGCCTTCTTTCAATACCTGTTTGATATTGATGCGGCCGCCAGTTTTTTCTGCATTGGGATCAAAGCAGGAACGGGAAATTTCTTTCAGGGGAAGGAAGCCATGGCGGTCAGCACCGTAGTCAACAAACGCAGCTTCGAGGCTGGGTTCGACACGGGTAATGCGGGCTTTGTAGATGTTAGCCTTTTTTTGCTCGCGGCCGGCGGTTTCGATATCCAGATCATAAAGTCGTTGACCATCAACCATGGCAACGCGCAACTCTTCTGGCTGAGTTGCGTTAAACAGCATTCTTTTCATTTTTTTCAGTCCATGCGCTCAACCAATGTCCGCTTGTGGCTGCGGGCACAAAATGGCATCACAAACAACAGACAGTATCACCGTTCGCCGACTTGTTCTGGCCACCTTAACATCCGTGTTAACAAAAACCGGGGCCAGCGTCGCGAGTCTGGTTTTACTGCTATTGGTCAGCTCGTCATGAACACAAATGGACATGGGAGCGCACTAAATATTGGTAAACACACCCGTCATGACACGGATGTTGAGAAAATTGTTCCGTTCTGCGCCACACCCTGTCACGTTTCGGTGCAGGCCCTCCCGGGGGAAAATGGGCGGAGAATCAATACTATCCCGCAATAAGCTCGGCAAATATAGCAGTCTTACGCCATAGCAGCAAACCGGACGCGATTTGTTATGATGCACCCCATGACGTTACCCTCGCAAAGATCCACCCAATCCGGCCAAAAGGTCTCCACAAAAGCTCGCATTGTTGAAGTGGATGATGAGCGGGCGGGTCAAAGAATTGACAATTTCCTGCTGGCCAGTCTCAAGGGGGTGCCCAAAAGCCGGATTTATCGCATGCTGCGCAAGGGCGAGGTGCGCGTCAATAAAGGACGAATCAAGGCCAGTTACCGTCTGCAAAGTGGTGATGCGGTCCGTATTCCGCCGGTACGGGTTGCTGAACCTGGCACCCCGGTTAACCCGGGACAACGAGTGCTGAAGCGTATCGAGGCGGGCATTATCGCGGAAGAAAAGGGCTTTTTACTGCTGAACAAACCGTCCGGTATTGCTGTGCACGGTGGCAGCGGGTTGAATTACGGGGTGATCGAGGCGTTACGCGTGCTACGGCCGGAGGCACCATACCTGGAGCTGGTGCATCGCCTGGATCGAGACACTTCGGGTTGCCTGCTCATCGCCAAACGCCGCAGCGTGTTGCGTGAGCTGCATCGCTTGTTGCGCGAAGGTGAGGTGGATAAACGCTATCTGGCGCTGGTGAAAGGGCAATGGCAGGGTGGCGAACGTCGTGTGGATGCACCGCTGCTGAAAAACACCCTGCGTTCCGGAGAGCGGGTGGTGGTCGTCAGCAGCGAAGGAAAATCTGCGGTGAGCATTTTTCGTCCGGTAACGGTGTTTGCGCACGCCAGCCTGGTTGAGATCAGTCTGCTCACCGGGCGTACCCACCAGATACGGGTACATGCAGCCTCTATTGGCCACCCTGTTGCGGGTGATGAAAAATATGGTGATGCAGAATTTGATCGCGAAATGAAAAAATATGGTGTGCGCAGGCTTTTTTTGCATGCGCGTTCGCTGGGTTTTTCGCTGCGTGAGCTGGATGAACAGACACCGATCTACCGGTTTACGGCACCGCCGGGTGATGAGCTGGAGGCAGTGTTGAACAGCCTGCCACAATAATATAGCGATGAAACAACAAATAGTGATGAAACAAAAAATGCAAAAAACGTATGAACTGGTGGTGTTCGATTGGGATGGCACACTGATGGATTCCGAAGCCCATATTGTGACCAGTATGCAACGCACGCTGAAAGACCTGGATTTACCTGTGCTGTCCCGGGAAAAAATCCGTGACATTATCGGTTTGGGGTTGCGTGAAGCGATTATGCGGCTGTTGCCTGATTGTGACGACGATTTGTTGTTGGCGATTACCGACCGTTATCGTTATCACTTTTTTACCGATGATCCCTGTGAACCGTTTGCGGGTGCAGAACACGTGTTGCAACAGCTGCATGAAGCCGGGTATTTGCTTGCAGTGGCCACCGGCAAGGGACGCCGGGGGTTGGATCGGGTTTTGCAAAGCACCGGGTTTTCGCAGTATTTTGCGGAAACACGTTGTGCGGATGAAGCTCATTCAAAGCCCCACCCGCAAATGTTGCTGGAGATTATGGATATTCTGGATGTCGATGCAAAACACACTCTGATGGTGGGGGATACCGAATACGATCTGGAAATGGCCAATGCTGCCAAGACCGCCGCAGTGGGCGTAGATTATGGAGTACACACCCGGCAGCGCTTAATGGCATGCTCGCCACTGACGTGCCTGTCGTCCATCACGGAATTGCCAGGGTGGCTGGAGGCCTGTTGAATCTGAGGGGGCAATGAACAAGGCCTGGTGTTGTGTCTGAAAAATCGCCAGGCACTGACACCGGGCGTTTTAGGCGAGGGTGAAGAGAAAAGTTTGCTCATTGCAAATGAACGAGGAACAACCACATCGCTACGATCACAGGCTCCTGACTTCTGACCAGGGAATGGAAATCAATACTGCGTAACCATCAATAAAATCTATACTGCGTAATAGTTAAAATAGAAGCAGGCTGTAAAAACCAAAGATATCGAAACACAAAAGGTATATTTTATGAGTGATCACGACAAAACGGATGCACAAAAAACATCAGCGTCATCCGAATTTAATGCAACGAATGACGTTGATGTCTGGACCCGTGGCGAGGCAGTGAGTGATCCGGTGGACAATACCGATAAAAAAGATCAAAAAACGACCAAAACTGAATGGGAAAAAGAAACCCTTAACCGATTGGCATTTGCAGCCATCAATGAACAACGGCGCTCCCGTCGCTGGAGTGTATTTTTCAAATCCCTGTTTTTTATTTATTTGTTTGTAATTATTTTTTATATTCCTGTGGACTGGGGTGAAAGTGGCATCACACATGATGAGCACACGGCATTGATTGATCTGGAAGGAGTGATCGCAGCAAATACCCAGGCCAGTGCCGATAATCTTGTGGGGGGATTGCGCGCAGCCTTTAAAGATAAGAATACCGCAGCAATTATCATGCGTATTAACAGCCCGGGAGGCAGTCCGGTGCAGGCGGGTTATGTTTATGATGAAATCAAACGCTTGCGTAAAAAATACCCGGATACTAAATTGTACGCCGTTATCGCAGATATCTGCGCTTCTGGTGGTTATTATATCGCAGCAGCAGCGGATGAAATTTATGCCGACAAAGCCAGTATTGTCGGTTCCATTGGTGTACTGATGGATGGTTTTGGTTTTGTGGATACGCTGGGGAAAATGGGGGTGGAGCGTCGTTTGATGACGGCGGGCAAATACAAAGGTGTACTTGATCCGTTTTCACCGCTGAAAAAACCGGAAGTACAACATGTGCAAAACCTGCTGAATACAGTACACCGACAGTTTATTGATCAGGTAAAAGCCGGGCGTGGAGACAGACTGTCCGATAACCCGGATTTATTTACCGGACTGTTCTGGAATGGTGAAGAGAGTGTTAAGTTAGGTCTGGTTGATGGGCTGGGTAGTACCAGTTATGTTGCAAGGGAGATTATTGGCGTAGAAAATATTGTCGATTTTACACCCAGGCCCAATTATCTGGATCGTTTTGCGGATCGCATCGGTGTGACACTGGCCAATGTTATGGCCAACAGTTTCGGTTTGCCAAACGCGACACAACAATCACCGATGCGCTAATACAGATAACCTGGATCTTGCAAGTGCTCGCACTCACTCGGCACAGGCTATTGATCCGTATAGCGAAATGAAACTTTTGTGCAATCACAATAAGGGTTGCACGAAAGTTGTCATTCGCTCTACGAATCAATATCTCGCCTAAAGCGTCTGGTGTCGCCTGCACTGCGCAAGCATGATCACTTGCAGGGTCCAGGTATAAAAAAAATATGTAGTTGTCAGCCCATAACCGGTTATAAATAACAACAGGCACACACACATGTCACAAAAATATCCCATTGTTGCAGTTACTGGCGCTTCCGGTGCGGGCACGACGGTGGTAAAAAAGGCCTTTGCACGCATTTTCCGGCGTGAAAATATTGATGCGGCCTTTGTGGATGGTGAATGTTTTCGTCGTTATGATCGCCGTGAAATGCAGGCAGTGCTGGCGAAAGCGGAAGCCGATGGCGTTGTCGTAACCCCCTATGGTCCGGAAGTGAACCGTTTTGACTTGCTGGAATCACTTTTCCAGTCTTATGGAGAACATGGTACCGGGAAATTTCGGCGTTACATCAGTGAAGAAGTCGCAGATGATGCAGATACCCCCAGTGGTACATTCACCGACTGGCAACAGACACCATCGCAATCCGACTTGTTGTTTTTTGAAGGATTGCATGGCGGCGTAGTGGCCAAACGCTGGACGCGACGAAAAATGAGCGCCTCACATAATCCGAAGGTAGCCAGCGAGCGTCGCAATACACAAAAAAATGCCGGTGTTGATGTTGCACAACATGTGGATTTATTAATCGGCGTTGTGCCTGTGGTCAACCTGGAGTGGATGCAAAAAATTACCCATGATATGCGCACCAAGGGGTATTCTCACGAAACAACATCTGCACGTATCGTTGAGCGCATGCAGGAATATATCCATTTTATCGTGCCGCAGTTTTCAGTGACAGATATCAATTTTCAGCGTGTGCCGGTGGTGGATACCTCCAATCCCTTTATTGCCACGGAAATTCCCGAGAGCCACGAATGCATGGTAGTGATTCGTTTTCGTGATCCGTCGCGTTATGACTTTCCGAAGTTAAAGGAATTGATTGATGGCGCGTTTATGTCTCGCCCGAATACCATGGTGATTTCTGGCAGTCAGATGCAACAGGCGCTGGATGTTATTTGCACACCACTAATTCATGAGTTAACCGCAAAGAACTGATTTTTTTACAAGTCCTGAACGTGTGATTGCGGGGTCATATGCTGAGCGTCGTTTTTTAAAGTCTTTCAATCAGGGATTTAAAACCCCACGCCTTCAGAAATGGAAATTTCGCTGATCTATGAGAAACGGGATAACAGGAAGGGAGCAAGATCAACAGGAGGGTTGGTGCCATGAACAAGGGCTGATAATATTTCACCCGTAATCGCCGATGTCAGTATACCTGTACGGAAATGTCCACAAGCATTCATATATCCGTCAACACCCGACACAGGTCCAAGAATCGGAATTTCATCGGGAGTTCCCGGGCGTATTCCGGCCCAGGTTCGTTTTATATTGACATCTTTCAGAAGAGGGACACACTTTACTGCGCCCTCTGCCAATCCTCGCAACTCATTGATCGTGACACTGGCATCAAAACCTGTTTCCTCGGTGGTACTGCCAATCAAAATTTCACCATTATCTTTTTGCGCCATATAGCAGTCACTGGTACTCAGGCATGAGTTCAAAATTTTTGGCATCGTTTCTGATAATACAATCTGGCCTTTCACCGGTTTGATGGGCAATGGTTCTCCGTATGCCATGCAACTGATTTCAGATGCCCAGCTTCCACCGGCATTAATCAACAAACTACAGTCAAGCGTCTGGTTTTCAAGTGTTACACCGGTTACCCGTGTACCACTTCCGGTAACATCCAGGACGGTTGTTTCAAGGTACAGGTCAACACCATTTTGCCTGGAAGCCTCCCGATAACACTCCGATAACATAAACGGATTAAGTTGATCATCATGAAGAAACTGAAGTGCACCAATACTTTCACGGCTAACATGAGGTTCATCTTCCCTTAACTCGTTGACGTCAAGCCACTGTAGATGATGTTTAAAACGAGGAATTGAATCAGCTATCTGTCTGGCATAGATCAAATCGTTATCGTCATACATTATAAACTTGAGCCCCGTTTTTTCGAGGAAAAAATCAAGGCCATATTTTTCTTTCATTTCCTGGGCAAGCCCTGGAAACATTGCGTTGCTTTTCAGGCAGAAGTCAAAGAAAAATTCTGGCATGGTATGAGGACGCAAGATCGGCGGCGCATTACCACCACCAGCTTCGGCAATAGTTCGTGAAAGTGTTTTAAAGAAAATCACCCCACACCCAAGGCCGACAGATTCACCAATTGGCCAAAGACCACCGGCAGATGCACGAGTGGCATTTCCCACACGTTTTTTGTCAATCAATGCAATGGATAATTCGTTATCCTGACTCAGAAAATAGGCAACTGCGGAGCCAATAACGCCTCCGCCAGCAATAATGATGTCATAACTCTTGTTCATTATTATGTGGACCTGGTGCTTGTTAACATGGCCCGGAATGGAATCGGTGTTAGCGGGAACCTGGGCCTCAATTCTCCCACGTGATGAGTGCCCAGTTGTTTTGCAAGATAACGACTACAGAAAGAGGTGCAAATTTTCCCCTGACAGTTTCCCATGCCCACGCGGGTAACCATCTTTAATGTTGTCAAGTCTACAACTCCCTGCTGCACAGCCAGGTCAAGACTTGATCGGGGTACATTTTCACATCGGCATATAATGGTATCTTCTGTCGCCAGCTCAATATTTCCTGTTCGTGGATGCGTAAAATCCGGAAATATCCGCAAGAAAGACCGGAAGCGATCAATTCGCCTGGTATACCGACGAATTTTTTTATGTACCACAGCTTCTGGAAGCAAGGCTAAATCCTCAAGGCAAGCCACTGCTGCCAGTTTTCCTGTCTCTGCTGCAATTTGTCCGCCCTGTATACCAGACACGTCACCCGCAACATACACACCATCAAGTGAGGTACGACACACTTCATCAGTAACGG
>JAADIL010000250.1 GCA_013151355.1 Gammaproteobacteria bacterium | reverse complement strand
CGCAATCCCACACCATCTGGCTCAATACGTACCACTTCCATTTTTACCCGGGGTGGGTCCTCCATTTCTCCCTGCACCTGACCTTCCACGACGGAACCCACCGGTGGTAATGCCATATTATCCGTTACCACAAAAACGCCACTTTCAGAGATATCCCGCGTCAACAGCACTACAGATTCTATGGAGTGATGGCTGATTTTTACTTCGAGGACCAGCGCAGTGCGCGGGTGTTTGCGTTGTTCGCTCATTTATTTTTTACTCCGCGCTTTATTCTGGTAACCAGATAAACTCCACCCGGATACCGCTGGGTTCGTAACACATCATGTGCATCACCGGCCCATCACGCAATCGTTCCGGGGCAAATTCGATGCGCGCGCCGGATGCCTGCACCCGTGCAAATACCGCATCCAGTGCAGCACGACTCGCCACCCGAAAGGCCACATGGTGCAGGCCAACGTTATGTTGATGATCAAACGACCCGGTCGAACCGGTTTCAACCGCCTGCCACAAGGTCACCATCAGCGTGCCATCACTGACAAAAATCGCCGGATATTCCGGCACCCGCCGCACTTCCTGCCAACCCAGGGTCCCGGTGAAAAAAGCTGCCGATTCTGCCAAACGGCTTACCGTCAACCCAAGATGATGTATACCTTGTGTCGCTGCCGGGCTTGAACCCGCTACGTCATCCTCAATCATACGTTCCTCCTGTCAACAATTACCTGCAATTCACAGGGTAAAAAAGGTGATATGCACAGGAGGATCAGTTACCGCCCTCCATGCTGCACAGTCTCGTTACGGCAGATCAGGCTGCTCTGCCTTGCCTGAAATTCCTGAGTTAAATCCCGGCTTTAACTATCCGACCTGCTTCCCGTTTCACGCTCTGCAACACTCACACTATCATTGATCAGGCAAGACGAAAAAAGCAGGGCGAAACTATGGTCAGTAAAATGGTTAAGGCCTGTCACTACCGAAGTCCTTCCTGAACAAGTGACGCCATCCGGCTTCCGCCCTGCGCAGAATCCGTTAATAAAAAACCTCGCCTCGTGCGGAATTCTTTGTTGCCTGCCACAAACTATCTTCTACTCACTTCCACCACCCTAAAGTCTCGGCCCGTTTGCGCCGAAAGTTCCTGGAGGGCCTATCATTTCTACCGGGGCATAAAAAGGAAACAGGATAAACCGTGAGCACCAATGCCGCCATTTCCATCGAGGAGCTGACCGCCCGGCCACTACCGATTTTTGAGCACTCGGCACGCGCCTTTCGCAAAATAGGTAGCGAGGGTGGCAGTACCTTTGAGGATTACGGCGATATCATTCTCAAAGATCCGGGTCTGGCACTGCACACCCTGAACCAGCTGCGGACCGGTGCAAACAAATCCCGGCATGCAGAAATCTCCAGCATGGCACAAGCAACGATGCTGCTGGGTGTGGATCGCGCCAAACGACTCACCGTGGGCCATCCCCAACTGGAACGCATACTCAGCGGCTTCGCAAAAACAGGTTATATCCGCACGGCCTGTCGTGCCTTTCACGCTGCTTTTCAGGCCTGGGACTGGGCACATATCAAAAATGACCATGCCCCCGATGAAATATTACTGGCCACCCTGTTACATGATGTGGCGGAAATGGCCCTGTGGGTTGCCGCTCCGGAGCAAATGCACCAGTTCCGCAAGTTGATGCTCAAGGATGGTCTGCCCACCGATGAAGCCCAGTACATTGCCTTTGGTGAAAGCCTGGAACATTTCAGTCGTGAAATCGCCGCCCGCTGGCATCTGCCCGGACTGGTGAATGATGCCCTGCGGCCGGAAAATGCCAATCAGCCACGGGTACGCTGTGTCATGTTGGCGGTGCAATTGGCCCGCAGCACCGAACGTGGCTGGTACTGGGAAAAAACTGAACGCGTACTGCCACAAATCGCCGATTATCTCGGCGCGTCTCTGGACGAAATCATTCCCCACGTACACAAAAATGCCGTGCGTGCCGCCCGCGAGGCACCGTTTTACAATGCGCGACACGCTGCCACCTTGCTGCCCATGCTGCCCGGCGGGGAAGAACTCATCATTGAAGATGAATTTCCCGAGGCAGAAGCCGAAATCGAGGCCACGAAAAAATCTGCTGTAATCGGGATAGTGGCGCCACCAAAATCTGCTACTGAAAAACCGGCACCATCGCCAAACAACTACCGAAATAATAGCCCCGCCACTCCGGAACCCGCAGCACAGGTGTGCCTGCTCCCACAGGCCGATATTTTCATCAAAACCCTGCGTGAGTTGCACAAAGGCATGGGCAAAATGAAACTCAGCGAATTGATGCGCAAAACCGTACACGGCATGCACGACGGTATCGGTCTCAATCGTGTGGTATTTTGCGTGTTGGACCAAAAACGTGAAAAACTTGTTTCACGGTACATGCTGGGCAGCGATAACGACCCGGTATTCAGCCGCTTTGAGATCCTGCTGGACAAACCTCACTTGTTTACCCGACTCATGGAAAAACAGGTCAGCCTGTGGATCAACGACGATAATCGCAAAAAGTTCTGGCCGCTGATGCCCGACGAAGTCAAAGCACTGATCAAAACCAACAGTTTTTTCGCTATGTCCATCCACGTACGCGGTAAACCCGTCGGCCTGTTTTACGCTGATCGGCGCAGTCTGGACTGCAAACTGGGCGAGCAAGCCTACAAACAATTCCGCCAAATATGCCAATTTGCAGCCAAAGGTCTTGCAAACCTCGCAAAATGAGGCATTTATCAGAAATTAGCGCTATACTCCGGGCCAGGTAGTGTATATGGTGCGGCATCGTATGATGCATTCTCACCATACGATGCCTGGAAGGACGTTTAAAAGCTGGAAGGACGTTTAAAAGTACGTTTGAAATTTTGCAAGTACAGAGAAAACAAAGGTAAAAAGTTATGGCTACAGGCACAGTAAAATGGTTCAACGAAAGCAAGGGCTTCGGCTTTATCGCGCCCGAAGACGGTGGTGACGACTTGTTCGTACACTTTAGCGCAATCCAGGGTGGCGGTTTCAAAACCCTGAACGAAGGCCAGAAGGTAAGCTTCGAAACCGAACAAGGCCCTAAAGGTCCCGCAGCAGGTAACGTTGTTCCCGAATAACGCCTGTCGCACAGTTGACCCAAAGAACCCTGCCTCTTGGCGGGGTTTTTTGTTTTTACAATATGGGATTTACTCGATCATTCCCGTATCACGCAGCACAAGCTCGCAACAAACACCCGGAGAAAATAATATTGGACGTCAATGAATATTTTGATGGCAAGGTCAAATCCATTGCCTTTCAAACGGCAACGCTGCCCGCCACGGTGGGAGTCATGCAACCAGGTGAATATGAATTTAATACCGCAAAAAAAGAAACCGTGTCCATAATTTCCGGCGCTCTTACGGTAAAATTACCCAATAGTGATCA
>JAADIL010000132.1 GCA_013151355.1 Gammaproteobacteria bacterium | reverse complement strand
TGCCCATGGGCATGGTTTCGATGAAGCGCAGGGTGAAGTCATGTTTGATGCAGAAATCTACCATGGTTTCTACTTCGTCTTCGTTGATGCCTTTCATGACTACCATGTTGATTTTGATGGGCGCGAAGCCAGCAGCTTTGGCTGCCATTAATCCATCGATGACTTTTTCCAGTTTGCCGCCGGTGATTTCCTGGAAGCGTTTTTCGTCCAGGCTGTCCAGACTGATGTTGAGTCGGCGTACCCCGCCTGCGTGTAGACTTTCTGCGTGGCGAGCCAGTTGCACGGCGTTGGTGCTTAGCGAAAGATCATCAATGCCGGGCAGGTTTTGCAGGCGAGCTGCCAGCATGGGCAGATTTTTGCGTACCAGCGGTTCGCCGCCGGTGATGCGCACCCGTCGGGTGCCCAGTGCGCCAAAAGCGCGGATGACCCGTTCAATCTCGTCAAAGCTTAACCAGTGCTCTGGTTCTTCAAAGTCTTTGAAGCCTTTGGGTAAACAGTAAAAACAGCGCAGGTCACAACGATCCGTTACCGACAGGCGGATGTAGTCAATGGAACGGCCGTAAGGATCGATGAGTTGAGACATGCACCCAGTATAACCCGGCCGCCCGGAGTAATAATCCTCTAAATCGTCTGGTAATACAGGTTTTGCGGATGATTGGCCTGTGCGAAGAAAAACCAGCGTTCGGCAATAAGTCCCACGTATTGCACGGCAAAGGCCAATACCAACAAGATGCTTGCATCATTGCTCAAACCCATGCCGACAAGCAGCAGGGGAAACGGAAATACCAGCAACAGGAAAATCCATTTAACGGATTTGAAGAAAACCGTGCTCATGCCATGGAAATATTCACGGGTGTTAAACGAGCCGCCCATGGAGCCCTGGGATTTCTGTTGAATGTTGCTGTGTCGCACGCCAATGGCGGTGCTCATGGTGGAGTGGTATTTGATGCGTTTGTTGCGCAGCAACGATGCGGTGCGGGTGAGCAGGGCTGCGAAGGTGAGGATGATGGCCCAGGTGCCAAACAGGCTGGTCATTTCCAGGCTGTATTGTGTGGCAAAGGCGGTGGCCAGGGTAAAGCCGGAACTCATGCCAAGCAGGGTGTAATTAATGGGCGTTAGTGGTGTGTGCCATTCCTGCAAAAACTTCAGGCAGGCGTAAATCATTCCGGTGCAGATGAACAGGGTGAAACACAACACTATACCGACGATGCCTACCATCAGTGTGAGGTCAGTTTCGGGCAGTGCCGTCGTGCCAAAGACCTTCGGATTCCATTCCAGGTAATGTAACAGACCGTAGATAAAGACCACGCCCATAAAGGCTGGCAGGGCGATGACTTCGCGCGACAGCCATGATGTGCGCCACATGGCGGCGGAGCGCCATGCCCGCTCCGGGTGGCCTAAATGGAAAAATGAGGCAACCAGGCCTGCCACCAACAGACCCAGCGACAGCAGGCTGCCAGTGCTGTAAAAGTTGTGTTCCTGTATGGTCAGACCGCCCATGTGGCTGAAAGCCTCGGCAGTGATCAAGGCCAGAAACAGGCCCTGACCTGCTCCGATAAGAGTGGTTAAAAAGATAACCGAGAATGCGGGATGCATAACGTTTTCTCCAGGCTGTTACCAGGAAACAGAGTCTTCCAGGAAGGGTGCGTCCGGATCAGTTCTGGGCAGTCGGCCATCCTTTTTGAGCGGGTTATCGACGCGTGTCAGTTCGTCTTCGTGAAGCCTGATTTTGGTTTTGCGGCGCGGCAGATAATGGTTGGCAGGTTGTGTGCCCCATTCGGGCATCAGAGGATAACCACCGCTTTCACAAATGGCGAGTGAGACCTCGGACTCGGGATCGTGTACGTCACCAAACAAACGTGCCGAGGTAGGGCAGGCCAGCACGCAGGCAGGTTTGCGTTCGGCTTCCGGCAGTGATTCGTCGTAGATGCGGTCCACACAAAGGGTACATTTTTTCATGACCTTTTGTTTTTCATCGATTTCGCGCGCGCCGTAGGGGCAAGCCCATGAGCAGTATTTACAGCCGATACACTTGTCGTAGTCCACCAGCACAATACCGTCTTCCTTGCGTTTGTAGCTGGCACCGGTGGGGCATACGGGTACGCAGGGTGGTTCTTCACAATGCAGGCAACTCTTGGGAAAGTGTATGGTTTCGGTGTTGGGAAATTCGCCCACTTCGTAGGTTTGCACGCGATTGAAAAAAGTACCGGTGGGATCTTTGCCGTAGGGATTGTCATCCATCAACGAACCGGCAGCACCAGAGGTGTTCCATTGTTTGCAACTGGTGACGCAGGCATGGCAGCCGACGCAAACATTTAAATCGATCACTAATGCGAGTTGGGTCATGATTGGTTCACTCAAGCAAAAAATCTAGCGCAAAAATCGCAAAGAAAATGCTTTACGTTTAAACGATCAGTTATTTCAGAGTATTCGTTGTAAAGATGCATATTAGCCATGTTCACAAAAAAATTCTGCGCCCTTTGCGCCTCTGCGTTGGGTTTTCATTTCTTTTTCCCGATATTGAGTTTGGCAGGTTTTTTACCCGCAAAATAACTCAGCCACGATTGACGTTTTGCTTCTCCAGGTACGGGTTGCATGGTGTCAAATTGTGGCGAACTTACCGGTTTTTCATTGGCGTCGGCTTTGTAAATACGCACTTGCACGTCATACCAGCCAGCCTGCCCGGTAATGGGGTCGGAATTGGAAATATGTTCACCGGTCTCATGGGCAGGCAGTTCTTCCGAAATCAAATGATTCAGCAAAAACCCTTTTTGTGATTCGTTGGCGTCGGGAGTCAGGTTCCATGCACCACTGGCTTTGCCAATGGCATTCCAGGTCCACACGGTGCCGGGTTCCACTGCTTCAGAAAAACGGCACATGCAGCGCACTTTGCCCCATTGTGATTCCACCCACATCCAGTCGCCGTCGCCAATGTTGGCGGCGCGTGCGGTTTTGGGATTTACATGCAGATAGTTGTGTGTGTGAATCTGTCGCAACCAGGCATTTTGCGAGTCCCAACTGTGGTACATGGCCATGGGGCGTTGGGTGATGGCGTTGAGCGGGTACTTGTGTTTGTCCGAAAGCTGACTTTCCAGCGGTTCGTAATAAAACGGTAGCGGATCAAAGTAGGTTTCGATGCGTTTGCGCAAATGATCTGGTGGTTGTTTGCCTGCGTACTTGCCCTGTGCGCTCAAGCGGAATTTCTGCAACACTTCACTGTAAATATGGATGTTAACAGGGTCTGTGTAACGGGTCAGGCGATGATGTTGTGACCATTCCAGGTATCCCTGATTCCAGTTGCGCATGTACTGGTATGACTTGGGTAATATGTAATGGAACACGCAGTTATTTTTTTCGTACATCGCCCATTGGTTGGGGTTGGGTTCACCGCTCATGATTTTTTTACCGTTTTTGCCGCGCCAGCCAGCGAGAAATCCGATGCCCGAGCCGGGCTCGGTTTCAAAGTTGGTCACAAAGTCCGGGTAGTCACGGAATTTTCGTGAGCCATCTTTGTGGGTAAAGGCAGGAAGACCGAGGCGCGAACCCAGCTCAATGAGCACTTCCTGAAACGGCTTGCATTCACCTTTGGGTGGTAGCACCGGGATGCGTACAGAGTCTGCCGGGCCGTCGAATTCGGAAATGGGTCGGTCGAGCATGGACATGACGTCGTGTCGTTCCAGATATGTAGTGTCCGGCAATACCAGGTCGGCAAAGGCGATCATTTCGGACTGAAAGGCATCGCAGACGATGAGAAAGGGGATTTTATACTCACCGTTTTCATCTTTGTCGTTGAGCATCTTGCGCACTGCCATTGTGTTCATGGTGGAGTTCCAGGCCATGTTGGCCATGAAAATCATCAGTGTGTCGATTTTGTACGGGTCACCACGATGGGCGTTGGTGATGGCATTGTGCATCATGCCGTGTACCGACAGCGGGTATTCCCAGGAAAAGGCCTTGTCCAGGCGTATGGGGTTGCCGTCGTCGTCTACGAACAAATCGTTGGGGTCAGCGGGCCAGCCCAGCGGCATGCCGCCGAGCGGGGTGTCGGGTTTTACGCCCAACGGGCCATTGGGGGTTTTGGGGCAAGGCGGAATGGGCCGGGGAAAGGGGGCTTTATGGCGAAAGCCGCCGGGGCGATCAATCGTGCCGAGAATCGACATCAGGATCGACAACGCGCGAATGCTTTGAAAACCATTGGAATGTGCCGCAAGGCCGCGCATGGCATGGAAAGACACGGGGTTGCCGGTGACGGATTCGTGCTCCTTGCCCCAGACATCAGTCCAGCCGATGGGCAGTTCGATTTTTTTGTCACGCGCGGTAATGCCCATTTCGTGGGCCAGACGGCGAATGGTGTCTACCGGAATGCCGGTGATGTCAGCGGCCCATTCCGGTGTGTGATCCTTGACGCGCTCCACCAGTAGCTGGAATCCGGTTTTTACCGGGGTGCCATCATCCAGGGTAAATTCGCCCAGCAACACCGGGTCGGCACCTTCGGTGTGGGTCTGCACGGCTTTATCAGTATTGCGATCCCACCACATTTCATCGTGGGGGTACATTTTGCCCTCATCATATTCGTCACCCCGCATCAGCAGACCGAAATCGTCGCTGTCTGCGTCGATGTTGACGAGCTGGGCGCTGTTGGAATATTGAATCAGGAAGTCGCGGTCGTAGAGGCCAGCCTTGATGATCTCGTGAATCAGCGCCAGCAACAGCGCACCATCGGTGCCGGGTTTGATGGGCACCCATTCGTCGGCGATGGCAGAGTAACCGGTGCGTATCGGGTTGATGGAGATAAAGCGGCCCCCATTGCGCTTGAATTTGGACAGCTCGATTTTCATGGGGTTGGAATGGTGATCTTCGGCGGTGCCGAACATCAGGAATAATTTGGATCGCTCCAGATCCGGGCCACCGAATTCCCAGAAGGAACCGCCGATAGTGTAAATCATGCCTGCGGCCATGTTCACCGAGCAGAAGCCACCGTGGGCCGCATAGTTGGGTGTGCCAAAATTTTTGGCAAACATGCCGGTTAATGCTTGCATCTGGTCACGGCCGGTGAACAGCGCAAATTTTTTCGGGTCAGTCTTGCGCAGATGGCGCAGGCGGGTTTCCATCATCCCGAAGGCCTCATCCCAGGAAATGACCTCAAAATCCGATGCGCCGCGCTCCGCTCCCTCGCGGCGTTTCAGTGGTTTGGTGAGCCGTGCCGGGGAGTATTGCTTCATGATGCCGGAGCTGCCCTTGGCGCAAATCACGCCCTTGTTGAGCGGGTGATCCGGGTTGCCCTGGATGTAACGTACTTCACCGTCACGCAGGGTGACACGAATGCCGCAACGACAGGCACACATGTAGCAGGTGGTGTTTTTGATCTCTACGCCTTTTTTGAGATCAATTTCCTGTTCGCTGCTGGTATTTGTATTTGGCATTAAAAGATCAAGCCTTTATCTGATCGTTTTGGGTATATATCAGCATATAGTGATATGTGCCAATTACTATGCTTGAGGCGGCAATAAATAAATTGAATTGCACTGACTAACATGGCGTGCCGTTGTTGGCAGAATGTCGTTCAACTGCGGATTTCAGGTTCAAACAGCAACGTGCTATACAGGCCGTAATGACTCACGAGGAAGAAGATGCTCCAAAAAAATGTTGCGTCCTGAAACATTGATGGCGTAATTCATTATAATTTGCCCGGGGTTGCCGAAAATATTTTATTCCCGAATGTGGTGGGCTGTTTGGGCCGGGTCCGACAAACAGGTTTCCGGGAGTGAGTAACGAGGCAAAAATTATGGTTATTTTCTCGTTTCTTGCAACCCGACCCCCGATATTTATCAAAAAAACAGCAGGGATTGGCAACAATGACAAAACACTACGATCTTATTTCCATTGGTGGCGGTAGCGGCGGCCTTTCCGCAGCGGAACGTGGCGCAGTATACGGTGCCAAATGCGCCGTCATCGAAAGTGGCAAAATGGGGGGCACCTGCGTCAATGTGGGTTGCGTACCGAAGAAGGTGATGTGGTACGGCGCAGAAATGGCGGCGGCTTTAAAAAATGCGTCGAGTTATGGTTTTGACATCACTGTTGATGATTTTAAATGGGCCAGACTGGTGGAGGCGCGAGAGGCCTACATCAAAGGCATCAATGACTGGTACGGCAATTATCTGACAGACTCGAACATCGACGAAATTCGTGGCACGGCGCGTTTTGTCGATGCAAAAACCCTGGAAGTGAACGGTGAGCAGTACACGGCGGATCATATCGTTATTGCTCCCGGTGGCGTGCCGTCGGTACCGGATACAGCGGGAGCCGGGCTGGGCATTACCTCCGACGGTTTTTTCGCCCTCACCGAACAGCCCAAACGTGTTGCGGTGGTGGGTGCTGGTTACATTGCCGTAGAGTTGGCGGGTGTGTTGAATACGTTGGGTAGTGATGTTTCGTTGTTGCTGCGTCGGGAACATTTCCTCGGCAGTTTTGATTCCATGTTGCGTGATACATTGATGGAAGAAATGATCAACGATGGTGTGACCGTGATGCCCAACATTGCGAGCACAAACATCGAAAAAGCTGACGATGGCAGCCTGACCCTGAGTTTTCCCAACGGCCAGCAACTCACCGAGATCGATCAATTGATCTGGGCCATCGGTCGTACCCCCAACACCGAACAACTCAATCTGGCCGCCGCCGGTGTAGAGCAGGATGAACGCGGTTATGTGCTCACCGATGAATTTCAGAATACCAATGTAGCGGGAGTGTACGCCGTGGGTGATGTCACCGGTCGTGCGCAACTTACACCCGTGGCCATTGCCGCAGCACGACGCCTGTCGGATCGCCTGTTTAATAAACAAACTGATCGCAAGCTGGATTACAGCAACATTCCCACAGTGATGTTCAGTCATCCACCCATTGGCACCGTAGGCCTCAGCGAAGAAGAAGCACGCAAGCAACATGGCGAAGCGGTGAAAGTGTATCAGACGCGGTTTACAGCCATGGCGCACGCCTTCACCCGGCATCAACCCACCACAGCCATGAAACTGGTCTGTGTGGGTGCGCAGGAAAAAGTAGTGGGTGTGCACGTCATTGGTCAGGGTGCCGATGAAATGTTGCAGGGGTTTGCCGTGGCGATAAAAATGGGTGCCACCAAGGCCGATTTTGATAATACTGTGGCGATTCATCCCACCAGCGCCGAAGAGCTGGTGACGTTGAGATAAGTCTAAATTCCCGTGGTAAACTGCGGCATGAAAAATATTCGCACCTATCAAAATATAACTCCCACTATCGACGACAGTGTATTTATCGACGATACCGCGTTGGTGATTGGTGACGTGACGTTGGGAACGGACAGTTCCATCTGGCCCATGACTGTGGTGCGAGGCGATGTGAATAAAATCCGCATTGGCAAGCGCAGCAATATTCAGGACAGCAGCGTGATTCACGTTACCCACCCACACACGGACATGCCCGAAGGCTATGCAGTATCCATTGGAGACAATGTGACTGTGGGTCACAAAGTTATTTTGCACGGTTGCACCGTGGGCGATCACTGCCTGGTGGGTATGGGTTCTACCATCATGGATGGCGCAGTGCTGGAAGCATTCGTGTTGCTGGGTGCGGGCAGCCTGGTTTCGCCTGGCAAGGTACTGGAAGGTGGACACTTGTGGCTGGGCAGTCCGGTGCGCAAGGTGAGGCCATTGTCGGAGGAGGAGCGCAAGTGGATTGAATATTCTGCCCAGCATTATGTGGATTTGAAAAATGACCACATGGAAGATAACTAAAACGTGAATTAAGGGTTAAATCACTCCGACAGGCTCCGGGCACTTTTTACTGAAAACACGGTCATTCCGCATGTTTTTAGCGCTTGATTTACACTAAAAGCCTTTTCTTGCAAGTGATATTTTTCAGCAACGTTGTCTTCGCTCGGTGAATCAATATCTTGTACCGCGCAGGCACGATCACTTGCAGGATTTAGGCGGCAATCAAAATTCAACTCATGCCATCAAATATTTAAACCCGAAATTTCAAACAAGACACAGGGTGGGCACGGCACAATCGGGAACACAGCCCTAAAACAGGCGGCTGCAAGTTATTGAATGTTATAGAAATGGCGCGCCTGACAGGAGTCGAACCTGTGACCTTCGCCTTCGGAGGGCGACACTCTATCCAGCTGAGCTACAGGCGCAGAGGGTGCAGTTTAACAGATTTTGACGTGTTAGCCTCAGTACCAATTTTTGTTATGATCACGGGTCTCCGCAGGTGGGAGTCGCAGGTTTAAATCCTGTCAGGTGTGCCATTTTCCGGAAAATCCCGGGTGCGTGCATTGAGTTGCCGTTCCGAATTTAACTCACGAAATCAGAATTGAAGCACTGGATGAAGGACTACGGTTGATATTTCGAGTGCTCAAGATATTTTTCGCCGGGCTTGCTCTATTGGGTTCGTCTACGCTGGTTCATGCTGCGTTTGTTGTGGATTTGCCTGAAACGCGGGTACAGGGCGTTTTGCAAAATTATTTTCCCATCAATGAGTATGCGGCATTTGTGCGGGTTTCCATGAATGAACCACAGGTACGCCTGTCGAAAATGAACAAGGATATTATTCTTGTTATTCCCCTTGTGGCGAAGGTAATGGGGGAGGGGGTGCACAAGGGCCGTGTGATAATGCTCCTGGGTTTGAGCTATAAACCAGCAATTGGTGGTTTGTTTCTCGACCGGCCACGCATTGAGCAATTTGAAATGCCGGGCGTGAGTGAAAAAATCGCGGCTGACCTGCGGGAAATTGTAGATGTTATGGGTAAAAATGCATTGCCGCTGGTGCGTATTTACACGGTGAGAGAACGGGACCTGAACCATTCTCTGGCAAAAAGTGAATTGAAATCATTTGCGATTGAGGATGGTCGTTTGCAGCTGGAATTTGGATTTGACTGAGCGGTCAGATTGTCTGCCGCAGTGCTGGTCCCGGAAGACCCCAAGGTAACATTTTACATGTGCGGGATCACTCTTTGTTACTACTCTGATGGACGGCAGGCCGATGAAGCGATTATTCGGCGCATGGTCAAGTCGCTTGCCCATCGTGGCCCTGATGCGTTGACACATATTATACGTGGCCCGGTTTCCCTGGGTCACACCCGTCTGAGCATCGTGGATATCGCAGAGGGCGATCAGCCCATGTTGAGCGATGACGGGCGTTTTGCCCTGGTCTTTAACGGCGAAATCTACAATTACCAACGATTGCGCGCCGGGTTGGAGAAGGATGGCGTACAGTTCAAAACCCGTTCCGATACTGAAGTGGTGTTACGCCTGTTTGAGCGTGACGGGCTCGCGTGTGTACCAGCTTTGCGCGGTATGTTTGCCTTTGCCGTGCATGATCAAACCAGCGGCCATTTACATTTGGTGCGGGATCGTTTGGGTATCAAGCCTCTGTTTTATCACTGGAATGACGAGATGCTGCTGGCGGCCTCGGAAGCCAAGGCGCTGTTCGCCAGTGGTCACATCGACGCGAAGCTGGACCCCAATGCTATCCGTGCCTATTTCCGCTATCAATTTGCAGTGAGTCCACAAACCCTGTTCCAGGATATTGTTGAGCTGCCACCAGGCCACACATTATCGCTGACATCAGGTGGGGAACCACAGCTCAATCAATACTGGGACCTGACCTTCCCTCAGGATGACGAATACGAAAGTCTCGACGAGGCATTCTGGTCGGAACGTTTTGCGAGCGCTCTGGATGATGCGGCGGGAACGCACATGATTGGCGATGTGCCTATTGGCGCCTATTTATCTGGCGGTATTGATTCTGCCGCTACCACTTATCTGTTAAATACGCACACGCCAAAACCGGAAACGGGCAAGGTGCAGTCGTATACGATTCGTTTCAGTAACCCGGCTAATGATGAGTCGGCTCTGGCGAAAAATATTGCAGATCACCTGGGTGTGCCAAATGAAACCATCCTGCTGGATGACGCACGCGAAGCGGGGTTCTTGACCGAATTTCAGCAATGTCTTTACCACCTTGAGCAACCACAAAGAATGGCACTGGATGTGCCTCACTTTATGCTATCCGGTCTGGTGCAACGTAATGGACAGAAAGTTGTTTTTACCGGCGATGGTGCTGATGAAATATTGGGTGGTTATGATTGTTACCGGCAGGATGCAATGCGCATGTGGGGTAATCAGCAAAAAAACAGTCGACAACGGCGGCGGTATTATCTCAATGAGTACAGCCAGAATTTTGCTGAAGCCCATGTCCGTTTTTTATTCGGGCAACACCGTCCCAAAAGACAGCGAGCAGTCATTCGCCGGTTTGGCTGTTATCCGGCGTGGGGTGATTTTTGGCACATACTCGACGATATCAGCGCTCCCCTGTTTGGTGACGTCCTGCAAACAGAAGATGATCATGTTATGGATGTCCTGGCAGAAAATATGCGTAACAATATTGAGGGGCTGCATCCGTTGAATCAATCTTTGTATATTGAAACCAAAACCCGCCTTCCTGGCTGGATTTTATGGAAGAGTGATCGGCTTTCAATGGCGCACAGTGTCGAAGCACGGGTGCCCTTCATGGATCATCCGCTGGTGGAACTGGCAGCCCGGGTTCCTCCCGGTCTCAAGTTAAATGGCATGAATGAAAAATACATCCTGCGAAAAATCATGATGCCTCATTTGCCCGGGCATCCCACCCGGTTTAAAAAGCGTGCCTTTTATACGCCTATACGGGACTGGTTTTTTACTGCGGAACGCCAACCTGAGCTGGAAAAATATTTATCGCAGCAGGCTTTGCAAAAAACGGGTTATTTTTGCGCGGATACCGTTGCTGATTGTTTACAGAAAATTAGTGAAACCACACAAGCTGAAACAATGGATGAATATTATGCGTTGATGAAACTGGAGTGGGTATTGCTCATGGTATTAAGCGTGCAGATATTGCATCATCTTTTTGTTGAACGGGAAGCGGCGTGTTTCAAGATTAATACATAAGGGACGTGCACGTCCCTGATAGAAATGGTCACGTAATAACTGAAATTTATATTCGTAGCGTTTGAAATGCAGGCATCAACCCTTTCAAAGTGGAGAATTAATCATTGATCTTCTCTTATTGGCAGGCGTTTCATTTGTTTATAATTTGATGAATTAGTAATTTGTGAGTCATTCTGTCTTTGTTTTTCCGGCAGGCCGGGGCTTTTTGATTTCAACAAGCACATAGCCCATGGCTTCATAATTACGAATCTCTGTCGGTCCGGCAGGAGTGACATCTACATAGTCAGGAAAATCATCAGCGGTTTTGCCGCGCCACGAGGCGTGAGTGCCACAGACATGCACGGGTACATTGCTGGTTACCAGCGATTGCACGGCTTTATGCATCCGGTTTTTTTCTTTTTGCATGGATTTCATCAGGCCAAATTGTTCGCTGCCATGGGAGACTACGGCGAGGCCGATATCAGGAAAACGTTTGCGCAGTTGTTTGACGTATTTGTTCACTGCAGGGATGGCCCATTGCAAGGCATCGTCGCTGCCTTCGACAATTTCAAAGACCACGCCAAAGGGCGCGTCTTTTTGCGCGAGCAATTGTTCGATTTCCTGCTGGTTGCCGGCCTGGGCGTTGATGCTGAAAAGAAACAGGATAATGCTGAAAATTATAAAACGGTGCATGTGCAGTTCCTGCCCGGCATTTTGTCCGACAGGCTCCTGTGGTAGGTTGGGTCGGTGATCACGTCTTTGTCACGTTACCGGATTTCGGACTTCGCCGGAATGGCCACAAGAAAATATTTACAGACTCTGGACAAGTTATGATAGAACGATTTAAACAATTTTTTGAAAAACATCTTTCAGCCCCTGCGGGTGATGAGGCGGTGGGGCAGGACCGTTTACATTTGGCCACGGCAGCCCTGCTGGTGGAAATGACCCGCGCCGATGGCGAGGTGAAGGTGGACGAGCAGGCCGCTGTGGCGCGGGCAATCCACAAGGCCTTTGATATCGATAAGGAAAAAACGGCGGAATTGATCCATCTGGCGGAGCTGGAAGTTGCCGATGCCACTTGTTATCGCCAGTTTACCTCGTTGATTAACAAGAATTTTTCCAGGGCGCAAAAGGTGCAGGTGGTGGAAATGTTGTGGGAGGTGGCCTATGCGGATGCCGAGATGGAAAAATACGAGGAGCATTTGCTGCGCCGACTCAGCGATCTGCTGTATGTGCCGCATCACGAATTCATTCAGTCCAAATTGCGGGTACAGGCGCGGTTTGAGACTGACTGATGCCCGCCCGGGTTGAGGTTTTTCGGTAGCTTCCCTGATATTTCAGTTTTTTGATCACGTTGCCGCTAGATTTGGCAGGTGCACGCCTGTCGTTGGGCGCGCGTGGGTTTTGGATACAGGGAGTTATTTGATGATACGCTGGTTTTCTACCCTGAGCATTCGCTGGAAGCTCCAGATCAGTTTTTTTCTGGTCACCATGCTGGCTGTTGTTTTTGTGCGCCTGGATGGTTATCAGCAGTTGGTGCAGTTGGCCGAGGTCGCCCGACAGGGTGGCGTGGCGATGGATGTCATTGTTCAGATGGATGCCGGTCTTGCGGCTTACGTGACCGGTGCCTTGTGGCAGTCTGTGCTTGAACTGGTGGTGTTGTTTTTGGTGATTTCCATTTTGGCCAAACGTCTGGCCGCACCGATTGAATCACTGTGCAGGGCTGCAGAAAATATTGAGAAGGGAGATTTAAGGCAGAAAGTGGAGTCCACCACCGACGATGAAGTCGGTATGCTGGCGGGCCGTTTTAATACCATGCTTGGCGGGCTGACGGAAATCGTACACAGTGTTGATAGCACCAGTGCGCAGCTGGAGCAGTCGGCGTATCAGGTGGCCACTATTTCTCATGAAATCAGTGAAGTGAGCCAGTCGGAAAATGCGGTCACAGAGGGAATGACCCAGGATGCCACTGTGCTGATCGAGGTGGCAGAATCCGTGCAACAGATGGCACGGGAGGCCATTGAACGGGCAACGATTGCCAATCAGGGTGCGCAGGAAGGCATTGCTTATGTTGGAGATAACGTTGCGGGCATGGATGATACGGTAGCGGATGTGACTCATGCATCCAGGCAGGTGGCGGAATTAAAAGATGCAGCCCGGCAGATTTACGAAATTATTGGCACCATTCGCGGTATTGCCGAGCAGACGAATCTGCTGGCACTGAATGCGGCCATTGAAGCCGCACGCGCGGGTGATTCAGGGCGTGGTTTTGCCGTGGTGGCGGATGAGGTACGTGATCTGGCTACCCGAACCACAGACTCCACCAGCAAAATCACCGATATTATTAACAAGATTAATGGCCAGGTGAGTCAGGTGGCCGAGTCCATGGAGACGGTGGCAGAACGGGTGAACGGCAGTCAGGGACGGGCCCGTGAAGCCGGTGCGGTTATTGAACGTATCGCTCATGATATTTCCAGTGTGGCAGAGGCTAATCAGAAAATTGATGATGTGAGCAAGACGCAGTTGAATCAGTTGCAGATGTTGCAAATTCGACTCGCAGGTTTGTTTGAAAGTGTGCAGCAAACGGCTGCCAAGGTGGAAAATACCGCCAATGTGAGTGATGATCTTTATCGTGTAACGGAAACCTTGCGCCAGGTTTTGTTGCAGTTTACCTATGAAAAAATCGTGCACAGGGTGCAAATCAGCAACGAACAACGGGCGGCACCTCGCCTGGATCATCAGTTGCGTGTGCGCTTTTGGCAGAACGGTGTTCAATTTGAGAGCATTTGCAGTGATCTGAGTTTGTCCGGTATGAAGCTGCGCATCAAGCGCAAGCTTGATAGCAAAGAGCCCATTGATATGGAGATTTTTTTGCCCTACGAAAATCTTGCAGAGTATGAGTCGCAGCGCCCTGCGGCTTTACGTGCAAAGGTAGTGTGGCAGCAGCAGGAGAACGGGCAGTTGCAGTGCGGGTTGCATTTTATTGATTTGACCCCTGAGCGCGAGGAAGGATTGAATCGGTGTTTTGAATATTTTAATGAGGAGGCGCAGTACCACATTGCTTCAATGTGAATTAAGCGCTAAAAACACGCTACTTTTAAAAAATCACCGGGTATTTAACGCAAAGTTTTTAGTGTTTTTCTCTGCGACTTCTGCGTTTATAACACGCCATTTGTCAGTACCACTACAACATAACTTCCCGCTGTACTGAAATGCTTGTCCGAGGGGTTAACCCTCTGGATTCTGGCTAAAAACATGCCAGAATGACGGTGTTTTCAGTAAAAACTAACGCAGAGAGATTCCTTTTTGTCCGTTATCCTCTCGTCCTTTGCGCTCTCTGCGTCTCCGCGCCTTTGCGTTGGGTTTTCATTACCCAAACTCTGCTGCATACGCTGAAAACATGGCAAGGCAAAATGACGAATAATAGCCAGTCTGGTGTAAGGAATTTCAACACAACCATGGAATGAAGAGGAGGTGCAATGCATGCCAAAATTTCAATTGCTACGGGTATATGTCGGTTTTCAAGTCAGTGTTGAATCAGGTACAGATGACGGCAAAGTAGCAGTTTCGTGTTAGTAGACCCATAAAAAATCGGGTTGCAGCCATAAAATCTCCAGTCGTATACTGGCCGCATAATTCTTGAGCTTCTCCGGGAGATGTATGCAGGCCGAGTCACAAAGCGTGTTGGCAAACCAGCTGGTTACGTTATTTCGCCAGTTTCTGGCAGCCGGATCCGTGTTATCCCGCGAAGAAGAACGCCGCCCCTACGAGTGTGATGGTCTGTCGGTTTACCGGCAGTTGCCGCTGCTGGTGGTGTTGCCGGAAACCGTGGAACAGGTACAGCAGGTGTTGCGCATTTGCAGTGAGTACAAGGTACCCGTGGTGGCGCGTGGTGCGGGCACCGGGTTATCTGGCGGTGCCTTGCCATTAGCGGATGGCGTATTGCTGAGTTTGGCCAAATTCAGCCGGATTCTCGATATTGATCTGCAAAACCGTTGTGCTCGCGTTCAGCCAGGGGTGCGTAATCTGGCCATCTCGGAGGCCGTTGCGGCGCATAACCTGTATTACGCACCGGATCCCTCATCACAAATCGCCTGTTCCATCGGCGGCAATGTGGCAGAAAATGCCGGGGGAGTGCATTGCCTCAAATACGGGCTTACCGTGCATAATATCCTCAAACTGGAAATAGTGACTATGGAGGGTGAGCGGCTCACCATTGGCAGTGATGCGCTGGATGCTCCCGGTTTTGATTTACTGGCGCTGTTTACCGGCTCGGAAGGTATGCTGGGGGTGATTGTGGAGGTCACCGTTAAACTGTTGCCCAAACCTGAAGCCGTACAGGTATTGCTGGCGGCCTTTGATGATGTGGTGAAGGCAGGCGATGCTGTGGGCAAAATTATTGCCGGGGGCATTATTCCCGCTGGCCTGGAAATGATGGATAACCCGGCAATTCGTGCTGCCGAAGCCTTTGCCCGGGCCGGTTATCCTGAAGACGCTGTCGCCATTTTGTTGTGTGAGCTGGATGGCAGTCAGCAGGACGTCGAGGTGCAGGTCGGGCAGGTGAAAATGATATTGCAGGATTGTGGAGCCACCGACGTGCGTGTGGCAGCCAGCGCTACCGAGCGTGAAAAATTCTGGAAGGGTCGAAAGGCGGCCTTTCCTGCCGTGGGCCGCATTTCGCCTGACTATTACTGCATGGATGGTACTATTCCGCGTCATCAGTTAGCCAAAGTACTGGAAGGTATTGCGGCTCTGTCTGAAGAATACAGTTTGCCGGTGGCCAATGTGTTTCATGCCGGTGACGGTAATTTGCATCCGTTGATTTTGTTTGATGCCAGTCGTCCCGGTGAGCTGGAACGTACCGAAGCAATGGGTGGCAGGATTCTGGATTTATGTGTGGCCGTGGGTGGCACTATCACCGGTGAGCACGGCGTGGGTATCGAAAAAATCGAACAAATGTGCCATCAGTTTTCATCGGCCGAGTTGCAGCAAATGCACGCACTGAAGGCCGCGTTTGACCCTGCGGGTTTACTGAATCCGGGCAAGGCCGTACCCACCCTGCATCGCTGTGCCGAGTTTGGTGCCATGCATGTGCATCACGGCGAAGTGCCTTTCCCCGAGCTGGAGCGGTTTTGATGGCGCAGGATGCAAGTGATATGACCTGGCTGCCCGGGTGCAGCAGGCCTTTGCAGAAAAACAAGCGCTGCGTATTAGCGGCAGTGGCAGCAAATTATTGTCAGGTCGGGCGGTGTCGGCACTGCCACTGGATATAACAATGCATCAGGGCATTGTGGAATATGTCCCCACCGAGCTGGTGATTACCGCGCGGGCCGGTACTCCGTTGCAAGAGCTGGAATCTGTGCTCGCTGAATCCGGGCAGATGTTGCCTTTTGAGCCGCCACACCTGGGTGAAGGAGCGACTCTGGGTGGCACGATTGCTTGTGGTTTGTCGGGCCCGCGGCGTCCGTATGCTGGCGCCGCTCGCGATTTCACATTAGGCACAAGGATAATCAACGGCAGAGGTGAGCTACTTCGTTTTGGTGGCCAGGTGATGAAAAACGTCGCCGGTTACGATGTGTCGCGTTTGATGGTGGGGGCTCAGGGGACTCTGGGTGTGTTGCTGGACATATCGCTGAAGGTGTTGCCACAACCGGCCTGTGAACATACGCTGGTGATCGACATGGATGCCGCAACGGCCATCATAACGATGACGCAGCTGGCGAATGTTGCCTTGCCATTGACGGCAGCCTGTCATTTGCCCGCAACATCGCAACAGACTGCGCAATTGTATTTGCGCTTGTCCGGCGCGAAGGAAGCGGTAATGGCTGCGGTTGCCTTTATTAAAAATAAAAAGCTTAAAAATAAAAAACTTAAGAATAGAAAGTTTAGAAACAAAGAACCTGAAAACAAACAGCCGACGACTTTCGTGACGGAAAACGTGACGGAAAAGAAAAACGGCGATGGGCAGGCTTGTGCGTTTTGGCGGGATTTGCGCGAGCGCCGATTGCCTTTTTTTACCGATGCGGGCGCGCTGTGGCGTTTGTCGGTACCACCAGCCACGCCGGTGTTCCATGAAACATTGCCGGGCGAATGTCTACTGGATTGGGGAGGGGCGCAACGCTGGTTAAAAACGGATGCGAGCGCCGATGCGGTGCGGGCGGCGACGGAAAAAACGGGAGGACACGCTACTTTGCTGAATCAGCACGGTGCTGTGCCTGCTCCATTGAGTCCTGTGTTGGCGACAATGCACCGGCAGGTCAAAATGGCTTTTGATCCTGAAGGTATTTTGAACCCCGGTCGCCTGTACGAAGGACTGTAAATGCAGACTCGATTACCTGTCGAATTATTGTCCACAGAACAGGGCCGGGAGGCCAACACTATTTTACGGCGTTGCGTGCACTGTGGTTTTTGCAATGCTACCTGCCCCACGTATCAGTTGCAAAATGATGAACTGGATGGTCCACGCGGGCGTATTTATCTCATCAAACAGTTGCTGGAAGGATCGGCCGATGGTGACGTTGCACGCGAACACCTGGATCGCTGCCTCACCTGCCGTAATTGTGAAACGACGTGTCCTTCGGGGGTTGAATATAACCGCTTGCTGGATATTGGCCGTGAGCATGTGGAAAACCTGGTCAGGCGACCATTATCTGAACGCCTGCTACGCTGGCTCCTTTTGCAGTTGGTGCCTTTTCCAAAGCGTTTTGCTGTTGGAGCCCGCATGGCGCGCAGCGTGCGAGGGTTGTTGCCAAAAGTGTTGCGCAAGGCCATTCCGCCACGCGCGGTTGCGGTGGAGCAATGGCCTGCTGTGCGACATGCACGGCGAGTGCTGTTGCTGGACGGTTGTGTGCAGTCGGTGGCCGCGCCGGAAATCAATCTGGCTACTGCACGAGTGCTGGACAGGCTGGGTATTAGCGCCATCCAGATACCTGATGGTGGTTGTTGCGGCGCGTTGAATCAGCATTTGTCCAGCGCGGAAAGTGCGGCAGCATTTATGCGTCGCAACATTGATGCCTGGTGGCCGTATCTGGATGGGTATTCGCAAAATCGGGTTGAGGCTATTGTCAGCACCGCCAGTGCCTGCGGTTTACAAGTGAAGGACTATGCCCATTACTTGCGGTTTGACAAGGACTACGCAGAAAAGGCGGTAAAAATTTCCGGACTGGTGAAAGATGTGTCGGAATTGCTGGTTGCCGAGCCTGTAGCCAGCGTTATTTCGGTGGCCGGGTCGCAGGCGCGCATCGCATTTCATGCTCCCTGTACCTTGCAACATGGTCAGCGCCTCAGCGGCGTGGTGGAAAGTATTCTGTCCCGGTGTGAATTTGAGCTGGTGGCGGTGAAAGACAGCCATTTGTGTTGCGGTGCTGCCGGTACGTATTCGATTTTTCAGCCAGTGCTGGCCGGGCAGTTGCAGAGCAATAAACTGGCTGCCTTGCAGGCCGGGTCACCGGCGGTGATTGCCAGTGCCAATATTGGTTGCCTGCTGCATTTACAACAAGATGCTGACGTACCCGTAAAACACTGGATCGAGCTGCTGGCCGATTGCCTGGTACCTCAATAACCTATAAAATTTATCAACAATTTGCAGCGAGGTGAGTAATACCTTGCTAAAGGGTGTTGTGAGCACACCCCACATATTCCACGAATTAAAGAGACTTGATCATGACCACAGACAAAAGTATTTCCACCTTCATTCCTCCCGTGCGCACCCTCATGGGCCCGGGTCCTTCAGACGTACATCCGCGCATTTTGAATGCCATGGCACGTTCCACCATCGGCCATCTGGACCCCAAATTTGTGGAGCTGATGGATGAAATGAAAACGCTGCTGCAATACGCCTTTCAGACCAAAAACGAGTTGACCATCCCCGTGTCAGCTCCCGGCTCGGCGGGTATGGAGACCTGTTTTGTGAATCTGGTCGAGCCTGGCGATACTGTTGTCGTCTGCCAGAACGGCGTGTTTGGTGGCCGCATGAAAGAAAATGTAGAACGTATTGGCGCCACGGTGATCATGGTGGAAGACGAGTGGGGCATGCCGGTGGACCCCAACAAACTGGAAGAAGCGCTGAAGGCACATCCCGAGGCCAGCATTGTGGCTTTTGTGCATGCCGAGACTTCCACGGGCGCGCAGTCTGATGCGGAGGCACTGGTGAAAATTGCTCATGCCCATGACTGCCTGACTATCGTGGATGCCGTCACTTCGCTGGGCGGTACGCCCATCAAAGTAGACAAATGGAATATAGATGCTATTTATTCGGGTACACAAAAATGTCTGTCGTGCACACCAGGTTTGTCGCCAGTGAGTTTCAGTGATGCCGCCGTGCAGCGCATCAAAAATCGCAAGACGGCAGTGCAAAGCTGGTTTCTCGATCTGAACCTGGTAATGGGGTATTGGGGTGCGGGTGCCAAACGTGCTTACCATCACACTGCGCCGGTTAACGGACTTTATGGTTTGCACGAGGCGCTGGTGATTTTGCAGGAAGAAGGGCTGGAAAATGCCTGGGCTCGTCATCAGTCGAATCATCTGGCTTTGCGTGCCGGTATCGAGGCCATGGGACTATCGTTTGTAGTGCCCGAGGCGGCGCGTTTGCCGCAGCTCAATGCTGTGACCATCCCCGATGGCGTAGACGAAGCTGCTGTACGTGGACGTTTGCTGAATGATTTTAATCTGGAAATTGGCGCAGGCCTGGGTGCGTTGGCGGGCAAAGTTTGGCGCATTGGCCTCATGGGCCACGCCGCCAATGCCAAAAATGTCATGTTTTGTCTGGGCGCACTGGATGCCGTGCTCACCGATATGGGCGCGCCTGTTAAAAGTGGAGTGGCTGTGGCCGCAGCGCAGGCTGCTATCGTCTGAATTTGTTGGCGACATTCCGTGTTGTGTTAAAAAAGGGCTTTCGGGCCCTTTTTTTGTGGGTGAAAAAAAGTAACAGGGTGAGCTAATGTCAGGGAGTGTTTTCAATCGTTGTGAGTTTTTGTCGTGATTCAGGTTTTTACATTTGTTGCCGAAAAACTAGCGAGAAGCGGTTTGTGAAAACTCGGGGACAGGTTGTTGATGCCAATGATAAAACACATTTGTCAAAATTGAACAGACAGCTATTATGAAAGTGTCGGTTTTAGATTTCACACACCGATGTCGCCGTTCGTCGCTGTGATCGGGAATGTGTAGTCAGGTGCGCTTCAGGAAATAGTGTCCAGGATAAAAATAACATTCACAATATGTCACATGGTTATTGCCTGGCCTTGCTGTCAGCAGTAATCTGCGTGCGGACGAAATCGAAAAACGATGAATGGATATTGTTATTCTGGTTTTTCCACGAGTTGTGGTAACGGATAATCACTTTCGGGAAAAGCAGGTTAACAACAAAAAAGCACAATTGTCGTTTGTTCAGGATGGAGACAAGAGTTTTGCGCAGGAGCTTGCTAATCATGTGGATAAAAATGACAGCGACATCGACGGCGTGTCTGTCGAGACACGAGTGATCAGTGTGGAAAAAACATTATCGGCAGACAATGTGCCCGTTGCGATATTCATTGCTGAGGAGCGTGCACGCAATAACTTCCCGGTTTTGACCTGCCAGCATTACGGCGTTCAAAAGTGACGATGAATGCCGTGCCAATGAAAATATCCAGACGCCATGAATAATATATTTTCACGTCTGACGACCCGTGTATCGCTGGCTATGATTGTCATAGTGGTTTTGAGTATGGCAGTGATTGTTCGTCACTGGGTCTTTGTGACCGCACCGGCACTAAAAGCAGCCGAACAAACCAAAGCTGAATTGTTGATAACGCCATACACGCAGTTGCTGGAAGCGGCAGTGGATGAGAATGATGAAGTCCGGTTGGGCGAAATTTTAAACCAGCTTGTTTTACTGAAAGATTCAACCTGGCACGAGCCTGTTGTGTTGAGCCTGAAAATTTCCCTGCTGGATGGTCGGGTGATTGAACGTCGCAACAAGGTAAAACACAAGGCTGTCCCTTCTCGTACACCTTTTCGTACAGAAATGCCGATCTTTTCACCGCGTACCACAGAATTGCTGGGCAGCGTGAAGCTGGAATACAACGATGCATTTTACAATCGTCTGATTGGCGAAGTGTGGTGGGAAATGGGAGGCTCCATGGGGCTGGCCCTCCTGCTGTTACTGGGCATGCAATATTGGGTACGACGCCTGCTTAAACCCCTGACTGATTTGTCGAACCGCCTGGTGCATATGGACCCGGATTCACAAGTCAGCCTGCCGCCCGCAGATCGTGCGGTGAGTGCCGAAATTCGACAGGTATGGGGATCAATCGAACAGCTGCTTGCACGATTACGGCAGCGCGACGAAGCGCTGGAAGAGGGGCATACCGCAGCCCGGGCAGCGTTACAGGCCAAGCTGGAAGCCGAGGCAGCCAATCAGGAAAAAAGCCAGTTCCTGGCAAACATGAGTCACGAACTGCGTACACCATTGAACGCTATTATCGGTTACAGCGAAATGTTGTATGAAGATGTCAATGAATCCGGTAATGCCGAGATGGCGGATGACCTGGTGCACATTGCCCGTTCCGGGAAACATTTGCTTTCGCTGATTAATGATGTGCTGGACCTGTCAAAAATTGATGCAGGCGAAATGCGGTTGTATTTGAATGATGTCAGCCTGCCGCAACTGGTGAGCGAAGTGCTGGACACTGTTGAACCGCTCATTGCCTCGAATGGAAATTCCATAACGGTAGGTTGTGATGAAAGGATTGGCAGCATTCACACTGATGCAGCCAGGCTGAAACAGGTGTTGGTTAACATTCTGGGCAATGCGGCAAAATTCACTCATGACGGCGAAGTCAGTTTATCCGTTGAACGTGTAACAGATGAAACAGGCGAATGGGTAGAGTTTCGTGTGGTTGATACCGGAATTGGTATTAGTGAAAAACAACAGGAACATTTATTCAAGGCTTTTACGCAGGTCGATGAATCTGCGACGCGCCAATATGGTGGCACTGGCCTGGGGTTGACCATCAGTCGCAACATGTGCCAGTTGATGGGAGGCGACATTGCAGTAACAAGCCAGTTGGGAAGCGGCTCGAAATTTGTGACAAGGGTTCCGGTTGAGGTGGTGAATTCGGACGGGGAAAGTCGTGTTGTTACTACGTTAAACCGGCAACCGGTACCGACTCCGGCGCATGTAACCAATGAAAACTTTTCGGGAAATGGTGCTGAGCGGCATGAAAAATCACCTGCTATTTTGGTGATTGATGATGACCCATCGGTTGGTGATTTGTTGCAACGGACGCTGGTGGGTGAAGGGTTTTACATAGAAGCAGCCGGCAGTGGGCGTGAAGGTCTGGAAAGAGCCGTCGAGCTGGTGCCGGATTTAATTATCCTTGATGTGGTCATGTCGGACATGAGTGGTTGGCCCGTGTTATCACAGTTGAAAAAAAATCCGGCATTGTTGCATGTGCCGGTGATTATGCACAGCATGACCGATGAGCGTGCAATGGCCGCAACGCTGGGTGCAGCGGACTATATCAACAAGCCTGCGGACAAACATGAATTAATTGGTGTAATCAAAAACCATCTTCACAACAGTGTGGTTTCTACTGTATTAGTGGTTGGTGGGAGCGTTGATACGCGACGTCTGGCGAGAATGGTGTTTGAAAATGAAGGCTGGGATATTGTGGAAAGTGCCGATAGTGAAGTGGGCTTGATGCGTGTGGCTGAAAAAATACCATCGGTTATTGTGCTGGATACCGATTTGCCGACAATGAGTGCTACAGAGTTTGTGCAGAAACTGGAAGGAAATGAAAAATGGAAACCCATTCCGGTACTGGTGTTGACGGGGCATTCAATCAGCGATACAGAACGTGAGCAATTGCTGGCGCATGTGGATATGGTTATCGAAAAAGGTGCCTATAGCCTGGATACTTTGCTGCGTCGTTTGCGTGAGCTGATTGGTCCTCCACGATCAGAAACGGCAACGGGTTAAAAATGGATGAACACTATGTTGAAACATTGTTGCAACAATAAAGGTGGAATTGTCATGAATGCGGCCGAACAAAGAGATCATAAAATGGAGGAGGCATTCTCTATTCTGGTGGTTGATGATAACGAAATGAATCGTGATTTGCTGCTGCGGCGCCTGGGTAACGCCGAGTTTCAGTTGGCATCTGCTACGGATGGTGAAGAGGCCCTGGCATTGTTGCGTGCGCAATCTTTCGATTTGGTGCTGCTGGATATCATGATGCCGGTGCTGGATGGCTATCAAACGCTGCAAGTCATTCAGAATGACGCCGTGCTGCGGCGTGTGCCGGTGATAATGATTACCGCACTTGATGATGTGGACAGTGCGGTGCGTTGTATCGAAATGGGTGCAGTGGATTATGTGACCAAACCGTTTAACCCGATATTATTGCGTGCGCGGGTGGATGCCAACCTCGAACGAAAACGCATGAGTGACCAGGAAGAACATCGGCGTGAGGAAATTGAGCGCAATAATGTGAGTTTGTCTGAAGAAGTGCGGGCCAAAGTATTGGAGATATCGCAGTCACAGCTGGCCGCTATTTTTGCCATGTCCAAACTGGCAGAATCACGTGATCCTGAAACGGGCGAACATCTCGAACGCATGCGGGAATATTGCAAGTTGTTGTCAGAACAGTTAAGTCACATGCCCAAGTTTCAATCCATTATCGACAGGGCATTTGTTGATAATATTTATGCTGCCAGCCCATTGCATGATATTGGCAAGGTTGGTATTGATGACAGCGTATTGCTTAAACCGGGGGCATTGAATGATGAAGAATGGGTCATCATGAAACAACATCCGGTGATTGGTGCGGAAACATTGCGCGAAGTGGACAGGCAGCATCCCGGTAATGATTTTATTCATACGGGTATTGAAATTGCCGAAAGCCATCATGAAAAATGGGATGGCTCGGGCTACCCCCATGGCCTGTCGGGTGAAACCATTCCGCTGGTTGCCCGCATTCTGGCTTTGGGGGATGTGTATGATGCACTGACTTCCCGGCGTTGTTACAAGGATGCATTCAGTCACGAAAAAAGTCGTGACATTATTAAAAAAGGTCTCGGGAGCCATTTTGACCCGGATGTCGTGCTGGCTTTTTTTGAGGCAGAAAATGATTTTAAAAAAGTGCGACAGGAGTATAGAGACCCGAAGCAGGATTAAGTGAGTTGTTTTTATGGGAGGAGTTTTTGTTAAGTCATGAACAAAAGTGTTGAGTCTGAAACGCCCGGTTTTATCGTTGTCTGATAGCACCTGCTGTTGTTGGCAAAATTGAATATTTTAACCCCCAACTTCCCCCTGCCCGGACCTGGTCACAAATTCTTGAAATGTAAACACAAGGCAAGAAAAAGGAGGTATGGTTATGTCTAAAGTGTTGTTGGTCGAAGACAACGAAATGAACAGGGACATGTTGTCACGACGCCTGGAACGCAAAGGTTTCGATGTGATCTATGCGCAAGATGGCAGCATCGCAGTGGATTTGGCCGGGTCTGAGCGACCTGCGCTGATTCTCATGGATATGAGTCTGCCGGTGATGGATGGCTGGGAGGCAACACGACGTATCAAAGCAGATCCAGGGACAAAAAATATCCCCATCATTGCTTTGACTGCTCACGCGATGGCGGGTGATCGTGAAAAGGCTATTGATGCAGGCTGCGAAGATTACGACACCAAACCTGTGGATTTTTCGCGTCTTTTGGGGAAAATTGAATTACTGCTTGGGAACTGAGCTCTCCTTCCTCCAGTATTTGCCCACCCAATAATATTTGCCCAAAATCAGATGTTGCGAATTAACCGATAACGTGGCTGGATTCGTTTTAAGGGTACCTCTAATAATTGTTTACAAAAAAAAGCCAGGGTTGCTACTATGGGCCTGCGCGCTTGCCAGCAGGTTGCGCTCCGGTTGTTGTTACTCAAGCCTCGCGAATTAAATTCCTGGCCAGAACAACATCTTGTCATCCGCACATTTTGTTACAGTTTACAGGCTGCCACAGATGTGTTTGAAAATGTAGCAAGGGGAAATTATGCCGTCTGATATTCATACGATTCCGGAACGCCGAGCTCGTTCACATCAGGAAATCGATGATCTTGTTGAATGCCGTACCGGCGCACTCTCTCTGTATACCGAGTTAGCCTCCAGGCAGCCTTTCAAACCTGAGCAGGACACGCAACGCTTGTTGCAAACGTTTTGTGAAAGGCTTATTGATTACACCGCAAGTGCACACTTCCAGCTCTATCGCCACATAGATGAAGACCGTGAACGCCGTGTACCCATTCGTGCTATTGCCGATGAAGTTTATCCGAATATCTCTGAAATCACCCAGAAAATTCTTGATTTTAATGATAAATATGATTGCGAGGATCACTGTGGGGATCTCAGTCACCTTGCCGATGACCTGTCAAGCCTGGGTGAGCAGTTGGCGGATCGTATTGAGCTTGAGGATCGCCTGATTGAAATTTTGGCATCACCGCGTGATGACAATTAATGCCCATTCCTTATCTGAATTTTCGTGAAAACCTGAACTCTACCTGTTGATAACGGCCGCGTTGTACTGCCAGACCTACGCGGCCGTTACTGTGGTCGAGCCAGGCAATTTCCAGTCGCCCTTGTGAGCCGGTCGCCAGCTTCAGATTTTGTGTTTGATTACTGCTTCCTGCGGCGCGGCGTCGGGCATCCACATCGTGATATGCCCAGCCGACGCTTAATTCCAGCTGTTGGTCCAACGTGATCTTCCCGAAAGTACCTGCTGTCCACTCGTGCCAGTCAAGAGTCGTCGTCTGACGGGTGGTTTCGTTTTTTGTTTCCTGGTAAATATAATTTGCGTGAAAACCGATTTGCGGGTTGCGACCCAAAATGCTGCGTATTGCCAGTCCTGCATGATAACCATTGAGGCTCTTGCCTGTGCTCACGGGATCGTTATCGAGGCTCAGATTGCTGGAACCAGAGATAAATCCAAACTGAATCCGTGGTTCGATTAATGTGAATATCTCGATACTGATGCGGTCCAACGAAACGCGGTGTTTGTTGTTACCTGTTTGCAAATCAATACTGTTGTTGGCCAGCACCAGACTGAAATCAAACGGTTTGCGAAAATCGGGATAATATGCCGCTTCTGCGATGGGGGTGGCGACGGGTAATGCGGCGAATGCGAACAACAGTTTTGACAGTGGTGTAGAAAAGGGTTTTTTCATGGTGTCTTTTGTGCTGTCCTCTGTCGTACCCGGGAGTAGTATGGCATTATTTCGGGCGAAAAAATCCGGCGTGATTGAATCTCAATGGGTTCAATTCCCCGCAGCTTGCTGCGAATACCGTCATTCTGGCGCAGGCCAGAATCCAGAGGTTGAAACCCCTGGACACCGGCCTTCGCCGGTGTGACGTTAATACCCCGTCAGCTTGCTGCGGGGTTGTTTATTTGGTGTGCGAAAAACGGTATGGGAATCTGAAACGGAGCGTGTTTATGTTGGACAAACCTTTTTGTAAATTGGCAATGCTTTTGTGTGTGCTGTTGTTTGCGTGGATGCCTTTGGCCTGGGCCGATGATTCGCTGAGTATTGTTTATTCCGGCAACCTGGATGGTGAGCTGGAACCCTGTGGATGTAGCGCGGAAGGAAATTTCGGTGGTATCAAGCGTCGGGCCACTCTGTTGCAACAGTTGCGCGAAGCAACGCCGGATTTGCTGGTTGTGTCTGCTGGAGGCCTGTTGAGTACGGATGGCCCCGGTGATCGCCTCAAGGGCGACTATATTTTCAAAGGTTTTGTGCTGCTGAACTACGATGCCGTGGGTGTGCAATGGCGTGACCTGGCCTACGGCCCGGATTTTGCGGCGAGCGCATCGCTACCGTGGGTGTTGAGTAACTCTGGCGCAAGGAAGGACGCAGAAAAAACCCCGTTTTCTGCGAGCCGGTTAATCTCTCGTGGCAAACAGCGTATTCGTTTTTTCAGTTGGCTGGATGCCGCAGATTCACCGCTGCAAAAAATGCAGGGTCAGCACAGTCTGGTTGATGCCTCCCCAAAGAAATTTCATGCCGCCTTGCAGCGTGCCAAAAAAGACGGTGAGCTGACCGTGGTGGGCACCACACTGAGCAGCAAACAGTTTGCCGAACAGATTGGCCTGGACAATATTGACGTGTTGATCGAAGGTGCGGCCTACGAAGTGTACGGCGAGGCGCGAAAGGAAAATCATACGCTTGTCGTGCAGCCTGGCTCCCGTGGTATGCGCCTTGGGCGACTGGATTTAACACTCAGGGCGGGACGTATTGTGGATTGGCAACATACTGTTTTGCCCATGCCCAACAGTATTGCTGATGCGCCGCATATGCAGGCGTGGTATGACGAATATAATGCCGCGGTGAAAGCTGACTATTTGCAGCGTGTAGAGGCGCGGAAAAAACAGGAGTCGGGCAAGAGCCCCTTTGTGGGTGAAGGGGTATGCCAGACTTGTCATGAAAAACAGCACAAAATCTGGTTTGACAGTCAGCACGCCATTGCCTACGAAGACCTCGAAGACGTGAACAAGGCTTTTGATCCCGCCTGCATCCAGTGTCATACCGTGGGGTTTGACCAGCCTGGTGGTTTTTTTGATATGAATGTCACGGGCCATTTGCTGGGGGTGCAGTGTGAATCCTGTCACGGTGCAGGGCGCGCACATGTAGAGACGGCCGGAAGCAAGGCGCTGCCTAACGCTGACTGGACCAAAGAAAAAATCTGTGCCCAGTGCCATACCCAGCCGCATAGCCCGGGGTTTGATTTCAATCGTTACTGGCTGAAAATCGCTCACTAATCGGGCTTTTTTTGTTATCTGAATGATGAATCAAGCGCTAAAAACATCCTTCTCCAAAAGTTGATGAGTATATTTAACGCAAAGGCCGCAAAGACGCAGAGAACGCAAAGAAAATATAAACTTTGCGTCTTTGTGTTTACAACACAATAGTTTGTCAGTGCTACTACAATAATATTCGTATGTCGAAACTCTACATTCCTCCCCAACGGGCAGTTCGGGAGACAGGTAAAAGCCTGGCAAATATGTTAATCTGCGCGGCTCTGTCATTTTTGAATGGGCGCTTATCGGCCTTTGTTTTTTCGTAGATGGACCACCGTACATGAAATCCGCACGCACGCTTTACATTAAAACCTTCGGCTGTCAGATGAACGAGTATGACTCCAGCAAGTCGGCGGAGCTGCTCGGCGAGAGCCACGGACTGACTCTGGTGG
>JAADIL010000193.1:16432-30494 GCA_013151355.1 Gammaproteobacteria bacterium | reverse complement strand
GTCCATGCCGCATTTTGTGCGCCACCGCCCGTGGTGCGTATGGAAAGCGGGTAAGGTGCACCCAGATCGGCAAGCAGACGATAGGCTTTTGCCTCAATGCGTACGATACCTTCCAGCATACCCTGGAAGAATACCACGTCATCGGTGGGACGTGGTTCGAGCCGGGCCGCGAGTTGCGGATCGTTGACAGGGAAGCGTTCGCCGCAGGCGGGCAGGGGGTAATAATCCAGCCCGGTGGGGGTATGGGGCTGTAATTGTGGTGTCATTTCCGAGAGTTGCTCTAACGTGAAGTATTGTTTCAAAACGCTGCCACCGCTGTTGGAAGCGCCCCCCACCAGCCAGCGCACCTGGCCGTTGCTGATCAATGGCTGACTGTAAACGCCGTATTTCGGTGCGAACACGGGTTGCTTGCTGACGACTTTGACCACCAGAGTAGAGCCCAGAGCGGTAACGGCTTCGCCGATGTTGTTTGCGCCTGTCGCCAGGAACGAGGCAGTGCTGTCGGTGGTGCCTGCGACGATGCGGGTGTTTTCAGGCAGGGTGAATTGTTTGGCGAGTTTTTTTGAAAGAGTGCCAATGACAGTACCGGGGGCAACCACTTTGGGTAACAAATCCAGAGGTAATTTGAGTTCGTTCAGCCAGTCTGGCCAGGTTTTTTGTCGAGCATCAAAACCGAGTTTGAGTGCGTTGTTGTAATCACTGATAACAGCCTTTGCCGGGAAATGTCCACTGAGCCTGGCTGCGATCCAGTCGGCTTGATGGCAGGCGTGCCTTGCTGTGGAGGTCAAGTCATTTTCTGTGAACCACAGTAGCTTGGCCAGCGCACAGCTGGCACCCTGTGCTGCGGTATCAACAGGTGCGATGTGGGCAATGGTTGCAGCCTGGGTGGTGGCGCGCGCGTCGTTGTACATCAGCGCCGGGCCCAGAGGTGTGCCGTGCTTGTCTGTAAGCAGCAGGGTGGCCGAGGTGCCGTCTACGGCGATGGCGGCGATTTGTTGTGGATTGATAATTGCTGTTAGCTGGTCGAGGCAATCGCAGACGGCGGTCCACCACAGGGCAGGGTCTTGTTCGACGTGGGTGCCATTGCGTTGTGGGGCGGGGAGAGTGATGCTGGCCTCGCCGACAATGTTGTGTTGTTCATCAATGGCGATAGCGCGGCAACCCGAGGTGCCGAGGTCGATGCCGATGTACAGGTGGTGGGGGGGCATGGGTGGTTTACCCCCTCACCCCAGCCCTCTCCCCCAAGGGGGAGAGGGAGTTTGTATGGTGGTAATTGCAAGCATCGAGATACATCAAAAATCGCGTAAATTATCCCCTCTCCCTTTTAGGGAGAGGGTCAGGGTGAGGGGTCTCATTCAAAGCACGGAAAATAACATCCAGCACGTCCTCTGTTTGAGTCAAGATCTCGTTATTCCAAAACCGTAACACCTGAAACCCCCGAGCTTCCAAAAAAGCGGTACGTTTTTCATCATATGTTTGCTGTTCAATGTGTTGCTCACCATCAGCCTCAATCACCAGCTTTTTCTCCAGACAAACAAAATCCACAATGTAAGGTGGGACAGGATGTTGTCGCCGGAATTTTGCACCGCAAGCCTGTCGATTGCGTAATTGTTGCCAAAGCCGGTGTTCGGCGTCCGTGGACAACTGGCGCAGGTTTCTGGCCAGATTCTTCATTTTATTATGGCAGTTCAACCCGCTCCGCTGCCAGCCAGCCATCAGCACGATGTTCAACAATGACGGAGGTGTAAATACCGCCACGTACGTTGAATTCACCCGTCAGGCGCATGAAGCGCGGCGCGCAGGCGGCGACCATATCATTCAATATCTGATTGGTAACAGCCTCGTGAAAAGCACCTTCATTACGAAAAGACCACATATACATTTTCAATGATTTCAATTCAATACAGGATTTATCTGCGATGTATTCGAGGTTAAAAGTGGCAAAATCCGGTTGCCCGGTTTTGGGGCATAAACAGGTAAATTCCGGAATATCGATACGAATGGTGTAGTCGCGCTCCGGGTTGGGGTTGTCGAAGGTTTCGAGTGATTTGCTGGGTTGGCTGGACATGTTGTTGGCTCGTGGCAGATATTTTTGACTAAAAACAGGGTTTACAAACAGGCGCACAAGATACCCGAACTGGCAGTAATTCTCACGGTTTTTATCAGTAGTTTTACGGGTCAACATTGTGCCGCTGACAAGGCTCCGGTATCGTGCGACCCTGTTCGTTTTTCCCCATGTTGTCAGTCAGAAAAGAGTCTCCAATAAAATGCGCCTGAGCAAGATTAAAATCGCTGGTTTTAAATCCTTTGTAGACCCCACCACCATTCCCATGCCGTCTAATTTGATTGCTGTGGTGGGCCCCAACGGTTGCGGCAAATCCAACGTGATTGACGCGGTGCGCTGGGTGATGGGCGAGTCCTCGGCCAAACATCTGCGTGGTGATTCCATGGCGGACGTGATTTTTAATGGTTCCACGGCGCGCAAGCCGGTGGGCCAGGCGACGGTGGAATTGTTGTTTGATAACAGTGACGGCACCATCAAGGGTGAATACGCCCAATACAACGAGATTTCCATTCGGCGCACTGTATCCCGTGACGGGCAGTCCCAGTATTTCCTCAATGGCACACGCTGCCGTCGTCGTGATATCACCAACATTTTTCTTGGCACCGGCCTGGGACCACGCGGTTATTCCATTATCGAGCAGGGCATGATTTCGCGCCTTATCGAAGCCCGTCCCGAAGATTTGCGGATGTTTCTGGAAGAGGCTGCTGGCATCTCCAAATACAAGGAACGACGCAGGGAAACCGAGACGCGTATCCGTCATACACGGGAAAATATGGAGCGTTTGACTGACCTGCGCGACGAGCTGGGTAAGCAGCTCGATCGTTTGCAACGTCAGTCAAAAACAGCAGAAAAATATAAGGAATTCAAGGAGGAAGAGCGACTTCTTAAAGGACAATTGATTGCGCTGCGCTGGCGCGGAATGGATGTCCAGGCCAGTGAGCGGGAAGCACAGATTCGTGAACAGGAAATCAGTTATGAAGCAGCTGTAGCCCAACAGCGCGCCATTGAAGCCGAGGTTGAAAAACTGCGTGATCAGCAGGTGGAATCCACCGAGGTCTTCAACGAGGTGCAGGGTCGCTTTTACAGCGTGGGTGGAGACATTGCCCGTATCGAACAGTCGATTCAGCATGCCAGCGAACGCCGCACCGAGCAGCAGCAGGAGCTGGAAAAAGCCGAACGCGGCTGGATTGAATCCGAAACCCATCTGGCCTCGGATCGTCGCAAAATTGATGAATTGACTGAGGCACTGGAGATACTACAGCCACAACTGGAAGAAACCGGTGCTCGTCAGGAAGCCTCACAGACGGCTTTGGCCGAGGCTGAACAAGCCATGCAGAATTGGCAGACATCGTGGGATGAATTCACCCAGGGTTCTGCGGAACCGGCACGCAATGCCGAGGTGGAACGCACCCGTATTCAGAGTCTGGAACAGCAGTTCATTCAGCACGAACAGCGCGTCAACCGTTTGCGGGAAGAACAGCAGCGGCAGTCACATGGCGATTTGGAGCAGGACATTGCCGAACGTCTGGTCAAAGTCGAAGAAAGTGGCCAGCAGACCAGTGAATTGCAGGAGCGTTTGCAGAGTCATCAGCAGGCGATTCAGGAGGTGCGTGAAACGACGCATCAACTGAATGGCACACTCGACGAGCAGCGCAGCCAGTTACAGTCCATGAAGGGCAGGTATGCCTCGCTGGAACTGCAACAGGCTGCACTGGGCAAGACAGAAGGTGAAGTGGCGCAGTGGTTGTCAGATAACAATCTCGATCAGGCGCAACGACTGGCACAGGGGCTGAAAGTAGCCCCGGGCTGGGAGCATGCTGTGGAATGTGTGTTGGGCTTCCACCTGGAAGCCGTGTGTGTGGACGGTATGGATGCTGCTGCGGGGCAGCTCCCGGCACTTGAGCAGGGTAGTGTGGCGTTGTTTGATGTGGCGGGCACCGCCAGCGAACAATTATTTGCCGCCACAGGTGACCTCGCTACGGCGTTGAGCAGCCATGTTGAAGCTCCCTGGTCGCTGGATGCGGTATTAGCGGGTGTCTATGCCGTGGATACGCTGGCAGATGCACTGGCGCTGCGTCCGCGTCTGGCCGCGCATGAGTCGGTGATGAGCAAGGACGGTCTGTGGGTCGGTCCCAACTGGTTGCGAGTGGCGCGAGGTGTCGATGAAAAAGCGGGCGTACTGCAACGCGAACAGGAACTGAAAGAACTGGCCCATGCCATTGAATCGCTGAGTGCGGATGTGGAGATTGCAGGGGCACAACTGGGCGAGGGGCGTGAACAGCTCAAAAACCTGGAAGCGGAGCGTGAAACTGTACAACGTGAATTACACCAGGCCAGCCGGGCGCATGCCGAGACGCAGGCGCAGCTCAGTGGTCGTCAGGCGCGGCTGGAGCAAATGCGCAATCGCAGCAAAAATATCGACCAGGAAATTGCCGAGCTGGAAGGGCATACGCAGCAGAATCAGGCGGACACTCAATCTGCCCGTGAACGCCTGTCAATGTCGTTGGCGCAAATGGATACCGTCGAAGAGCAGCGTAATGCCTTGTCAGAACAACGTGATGTCCTGCGTGCCCGACTGGATGAGACACGCGGACTGGCACGCAATGATCGTGATATCGCGCATGAAAATACTCTGAAAAACCGCACCATGAGCACGGAACTGAATGCCACAAAACAAAGCCTGGAGCGTATGGAGCGCCAGCTTACCCAGGTGGGTGAGCGTCGCGAGGCGCTTAAAACGGCATTGGCTGAAAGCGAAGCGCCCATCGCCGGAATGAAAGAAGAACTGGAGCTGCTGCTGGAAGCACGAATGCAGGTTGAAGAAGAGCTGGCCACTGCACGGCGTAAAGTAGAAGAGCTGGAACACGGCATGCGCAATCAGGATCAGCAACGCCATCAGGTTGAACAGTCTGCACAGGAGCTGCGTAGTGCGCTGGAGCAAACCCGCATGGCCTGGCAGGAGCTCAAAGTACGTCGACAAACGCTGGTGGAACAGCTCAGTGAAACCGATTACACACTGGATACCCTGTTTGAATCCCTGCCCGAAGAAGCCAATGAAGAAAGCTGGGTCGGACAGGTGGAAAGCATGGCCACGCGCATTCAGCGTCTGGGGCCTATTAACCTTGCGGCCATTGAAGAATTCCAGACTGAATCTGAACGCAAGGAATATCTGGACGCGCAGCACAACGATCTTGACGAAGCACTGGAAACGCTGGAAAACGCCATTCGCAAGATTGACCGTGAAACTCGCACACGCTTCAAGGAGACTTACGAAAAGGTCAATTCCGGCTTCAAGGAATTATTTCCGCGCCTGTTTGGCGGCGGTCATGCCTATCTGGAACTGACCGGTGATGATCTGCTGGATACCGGTGTGACGGTAATGGCGCGCCCGCCAGGCAAACGCAACAGCACCATTCATTTGCTGTCCGGTGGTGAAAAAGCGCTGACTGCTGTGGCTATGGTGTTTGCCATCTTCCAGTTGAACCCGGCACCGTTTTGCATGCTTGACGAAGTGGATGCTCCACTGGATGACGCCAACGTGGGTCGTTTCTGTGAAATGGTCAAAGAGATGTCCGAAAAAGTGCAGTTTGTGGTGATTACCCACAACAAAATTACCATGGAAATGGCCAGCCAGCTTAATGGTGTCACCATGCACGAGCCGGGTGTGTCACGTCTGGTGTCTGTGGATGTAGATGAAGCCACGATGCTGGTGGCCAGTTAAATCGATGAGATGAATCGAATTTTGTGGTTTCATTTTTTATAAAAAGTATCATTTTTACAACAAGTTTCGTATGACAGAATCATCCTTGTTACGTTGTGCGACTGTAGTTCTCCCGCCCAAACTTGCCGTTAACCCCAATGTTTCCGCTGAAAAAATAAATAAATTTTTTTTCACAAAAAGCTTGTATCTCCCCATGAAAACTGCGTAAATACGAGCATAAAAACAACATATCAATAACCGAGGAGAGTAATATGCAGATGGTCAAGAAGAATATGGTTGCACTGGCGGTTGCTGGCGCACTGGTTTTCCCTTTGGCGGCAATGGCTGATGATGCAGAGGTGAGTGGTTTTATTGACGTTATTGCTGACAGCGACAGAGATCCTGTTTTCGCGGCTGACGCGGAAATTGATGTTTCCAAGAAGATGGGAGCGGTCACTGTACGTGTGGATTTTGACATGAATTTGGCAAATAACAATGGCAATACTGGCACGGATTCCGGCCGCCTTGAGCAGGCCTTCTTCGCCTGGGCCGCCACCGAGCAGGTTACAATTCTGGGTGGTTTGTTCAACAACCCCATCGGTCAGGAGGCGGAAGATGCGCCAGACCTGAATTTCACCAGCCACAGTGTGGTCTGGAATATCCTTGATGGACAAACTGGTCTTTATGGCAACAATCTGGCCGGTGTTGCGGCAGCGGGTGCCGTCGGTCCTGCTACAGTGACTCTGGCAGTGGTCGATGATCTGGGTTTTGCAACCAGCGGAACCGCTCCAGATGAGAAAGGCAAAACTTCTGTTGCCTTGGTGGTAAACGCAAAACCCATGCCGGGACTGGATCTCGAACTGGGTTACGTCACGCAGGATGATCAGGAGGTTGCTGGTAATCCGACTACCGCAGGCAATGTGCTCGACTTCAATGCCGCCTTCAACACTGGCCCGGTAACTGTAGGGCTCGATTATCTCGCTGCTGACAATATCGTAGACAGTGCCACCAATCTGTGGGCCGGCTTTGCTGTCAACAGCAAGGTAAGCGTAAAGGTGCGTTATGAATCAGTGGCTTTTGAGGGGGGAGGGGATGATTCCACCAAGACCACACTGTATGCCAGTTACTCCGTTGAGGATAACCTGCTTGTGGCACTGGAAACATCCAGTGGCGATAACGGCAGTGGCGAAGGCGTCAGTGGCATCGCAGATGACGACGTCACCACACTGGAATTCATCGGCACGTTCTAAACCGTCGATCTTCAGTGTCCAGCGATTGTCGTAGTCAGGCAATCGCTGTAATAAACCGGTACCTGTTGCTCTATGCAGGTGCCGGTTTTTTTTGTCCGCGATTCCTTTATGATGTGTCATACACAGAATTCAAATGGATACAGGTGTGGTCAATTTTTCTTCTCTCAACAACTCGCACAAGAAAGGGCTGACGCATGGATGACCTGCGTTGGATATTGTTGCTGGTGGGTGTCGTTGTGCTGGTGGCCGTCTATTTTTCCGGTCGTTTTGAAAGTGAAGACTGGGCACGGGAGCGCAAGCAGACTCACACAGGGAGGCGTGACAAAGCCGATAGCAAGAAAAAAGTTGCGACGCGCACCACCGTAAAAAAAGAACCTGGTATGGGGGTGGTTGAGCCCGAACCTGTCGCCGAAAAACCAGAGCAGCATGAACTGGATGTTGCGCGATCATCGGTAAAGGTGCCGGAAACCAAACCCGTCGCTGACCCCGTATCGCCGACAGTGCCTCATGATGAAACGGTGATGCCGGAATCCGCAACGAAAGCAGATCAGGAAATACCTGTTGATAACAAAAATGAAACGGTCAATATCGAACACTTTGGCATTGAAGATGAAATTACCGGGATAGAAATCCCCGTCGATCTTGCTGTGGCGGAAGCGGAGATACACATTGCTGACATTGTGCTGGATGAAGAACCGGAGCAGGCAGCGATGCCGCCGGGTATTGAACCACTGGTGTTATCAGTAAGTATATTTACTGATGGGGAAGAAAATTTTAGTGGCCCGGAAATAAAAGAGGCGCTGGAAGCAGAAGGCTTGCGGCATGGTGCGATGCGTATTTTCCATTTTCACGATCCGGACAAAAAGGATATTTCTGAAAATGATGACGCCGTGTTCAGTGTTGCCTCTGTGCTGGAACCCGGTTTTTTTGACCTGAAAAAGCTGGATGAAATGCAAACTCCAGGTCTGATGTTGTTTTGTCAGTTGCCTGGACCATTGTCAGGCGAAGATGCACTGGAAGCAATGCTGGACAAGGGGCGTGGCCTGGCAGTGCGCCTGCATGGTCATATGTGTGACGACAAGCGTAACCGGTTTACCGCACAGGCCAGGAATCATTATCTGGATCGTATCGCGGCATTTAATCGGGCACTGGTGCTGGCGCGCAAAAGAACATCAGCAAACTGATCGCCAGATTTTCTTGCTGCGAGCGACAGGTTACTATTTGCAGTAGGACCTTTGTTTTTTCTTGTAACGTGCCAGTGAGCGTTTGTAAATGTCACAAAGGTTTGGCGAACACTCCCTGACTTTTTCTTCGTAGTCGTTCACGTAACCCGTAAATACACCGCACATTTCTTCGTTACGCTGGCTGCTGGATTTTGTTGTTGTCGTTTTCTTTTTTACAGGGGCTGCTTTTTCAGGTTTTTTCCGGGAGACTGCTTTTTTGGCTACCGGCTTTTTAACCGATGCCTTTTTCTTGACAGGCTCTGGTTTTTTTACGCTGGTTTTTTGCACGGGTTTTGGGGGTTGAATCAATGCAGGGGATTTTGCTGGAACTGCAACTTCAGGTGTAACAACGATTGGTGCAGGAGCAGGTTTTACGACAGGCGCAGCTGTTTTCGGGGTTTCAACGGTTTTGGTAACAGGTGCTGCCTGTTTCTCAACAACTTTAGGCGTTACAGGCTCAGCAATAACCGGGAGGGTTTTGTTTGTTTTTGTATTGCTGTCTGCATCTTTTTCCACGGTTGCCGGTTTGGCGGGGGGTTTAATGCCAATGCGGATTTTTCCGGACTCGTCAACCCAACGAAATGTTTCTGCATGACTTGCCTGTATTGTGAACAATAATGTCGTGGATAACAATATGCTAAAAAAAGTAACCTTCATGTTCATTTCCTGACTATATTTGTAGTTATAAAATTCTAACAGAAGCCACAGCCGTCCAGGCGATTTTTTGCCTTGATGTGCCCCTGTTTGGCGGCGGCACGGTACCATTTGTCGGCAAGCTTTTTATTTCTTTTTGCCCCTTTGCCTTTTTTCAGTAATTCACCGAGTTGATATTGTGATTCGGCATGTCCCAGTTCTGCCGCCTGTGAAAACCATTTTGTGGCATTTTTGTAGCTTCTTGAAACGCCTGCACCACGCAGATATTTCATACCCAGTTCGTATGCGGACTGTGCTGTTTCATCTGCGGGTTGAAGAGCCGGTTTTTCACCTGCCGTTTTCGTCTTTACAACCGGCATTGTTACCACTGGAACGGTGTCATTTTCTTCAATTTTGGCTAATGCCTCCAGGGCCTTTTGAAAATGATGACCCGCCGCCAGTTCAAACCATTCTCGTGCTTCATCCAGATCTTTTGCAACACCATCACCTTGCTGATAAATATCCCCTAACATGTATTGGGCAGCAGCATTGCCCTGGTCTGCCGCCAGCATGAGGTATTCAATGGCGAAATCCACATCCGCAGTAACTTTACGGCCCTCACGGTACAGTGTGCCTAATTTATATTGGGCTGATGCGAAATCCTGCCCCGCTGATTTTTTCAGCCATGTGATTGCGCTTGCGCTGTCTTTTTCAACGCCATCGCCTTTCAGATAACGAATGGCCAGATCATACTGGGCACGCGCTTCTCCTTTGTTCGCCGCTTGTTGGGTTGCCTGTAAATTTTCTGCATGCAATGAAAGCGGTGTCAGAATGAAAAATAAAAAAATAAAGATGATTTTCATACCGATTAACCTCTATTTCTGCCCGGCTCCACAAATAATGAGAGGAGGAGGCACACTTCTAACCAGGATTAACGGCACGTCCGGCTATCTCTTTAGTATTTTTATATTTTATAACTCATTAATACAGTATGATTTTTTATCGACAAACCCCAATAAAAGCAATGCGTTAAAATAGTTTTACTTTACCCTAAAGGTTTTCCTCCACAGGGTCGTTAACCCGGTTCAGAAGTGTTTTATCGAAAACAGACTAAATTGATTGCATCGTTTTATCGACGTAGTATCCAGCTACCGCGTTTCACTACGCAGATAATAACCAGAGCGTTTCACTACGCAGATGATAAAAGGAGTCCTTCTATGAGCAGGATTGGGAAATACAGTATCGGGCCAGTTTGTCTGGTCGCGGCAAGCATGGTCTTGCCGTTAACCACAGTGGCCGGAGAAATTGGCGATATTCAATGGCATGGCTATTTAACTTCCGCAGTAATGACCAGTTCTGATGGTAATTACAGCGGTGATGTCTCCGATGCTGGTGGCGCCAAAGATACACGCATGGGTTTGAATATTTCCACACAAGTGGATGAAAGCCTGAACTTCGCCGCACAGCTCAAGGCCAAGGGCACCGAGGATTTTAAAATGGAACTGGACTGGGCTTTTGCCAGTTACGATGTCAGTGAAAGCACGACATTACGTTTTGGTAAAATCAAATATCCCGTTGGCATGTATAACGAATTTATTGATGTGGGTTACACTTATCCCTGGATTCGGCCACCAGAAGGTTTTTATAACCAGGATGCTGTTGGACCCAACCTGACGCGAGTTTCCTATCAGGGGTTTGGCGCAGATTTTAATACCTATAGCGGTGACACCGAACTGGGTTTTAGCCTGTTTGGTGGTGTGGTGGATGTTCCGGATGGTCATGTGAATCAACTGGTTGGTGTCAAACTCAGTGCCAATATGGAAGATGAAATCCGTTTTGAGCTGTCAGCAAATACTGGTGTTATGGAAGTTGATAATACCTTTGGCCGACAAATGATGATGGACGGCGAGAGGCATACCACCTATACCGCTGGCGTTATTGTTGATCTCACCAACTTTATTTTGTCTTCTGAATTTGGTCAGGCCATCATGGGTCGTAAAATTGCAGGTAACAGGCCAATGGATACGACCTCCGGTTACGTGATGATGGGTTATCGCATGGGTGAATATATGCCACACATCACCTGGGAGCAATGGGATGTTGATGGCGGCTGGGGTCAGGAAGTCATCGGTGTTGGTCTGCGCAAGGAATTGACCACCAATTCTGCCCTCAAATTTGAAGTGCGTCAGGTTACTCCGGAGGTAACACCAAAACCGGCAGGTGGTGTGGGTCTGTTTTCAGATGTGCCAACCGAAAAAGATGTCACTATCGTTGGTGTAGCCATTGAAATGGTATTCTAGGAGAAGATAACAATGAAAACTATCGCATACCGATTCACCATTCTTGCCGCATTGTGGATGGTCTCAATGGCTGCTTACGCTGATGAGGTGGTTGTTATTGTCCACCCGTCCAATGCGTTAACAGAAATTTCGGTGGATGATGTGAAAAAAATCTATCTTGGCAAGAAAAAGTTTTTCCCCGGTGGTAGTAAAGTGATCCCTGGTGATCAGCCGAAAGGAACGCAAAGCCGCAAGTTTTTTTATGGCGGTATCATTGGCAAGAGTGAGACCAAACTCAAGTCGTACTGGTCACGTTTGATTTTTACCGGCAAGGGTGCACCACCCAAAGTCATCGGTTTTGATCGTATCGTCAAAGAATGGGTGGCCAGGCAGCCTCAGGCCATGGGTTATATTATGCGTAGTGAAGCAGATGACACGGTCAAGATACTGGACCTTAAATAAGCTGTGTAGTAGTAATTGTTATAGCGAGCTCGATTTTGCCCGGTACCATTGCCGGGTAAAATCAGGCTTCTCGTCATGCGTTTTTTGGTTGACCAGTTTAACGTTCAGGTTTAAGCCAGCTCGGCTAACAAAAGCTCCACCGCTGCAAACCGCGCTCCTGCATCGGGCAGGTCACTGATGATGCGTAATTTGTCCTGACCATCCATTCGATAGGTTTTTGCTTGTGTTTGTATCAAGCTGATGATTTTCATGGGGTCAATGTTGGGTTCCTCTACAAACTGCAAACGACCACCACTGTCACCCATTTCGATTTTTTTGATACCCAGTGGTGTTGCGCCGAGCTTGAGTTCGGTGACCTGGAACAGGTTTTTCGCGGGCTCGGGTAACAGACCAAAACGGTCAATCATTTCTACTTGCAATTCACGCAGCCCGGTTTTGTCATTGGCGCTGGCAATGCGTTTGTATTGAATCAGGCGGGTATGTACGTCGGGTAAATAATCATCAGGCAACAGGGCAGGGATGCCGAGGTCGATTTCAGTGCCATGATCCAGTGGCCGGTCCAGTTCTGGCTCGCGGCCAGCCTTGAGAGCTTCCACGGCACGTTCGAGTAACTCTAAATAGAGGGTGAAACCGATTTCATGCATCTGGCCACTTTGTCCTTCGCCCAATAATTCACCTGCGCCACGAATTTCCATGTCGTGTGAGGCGAGAGTGAATCCCGCCCCCAGTTCCTGAATGGCTTCAATGGCTTCGAGGCGTTTTATGGCATCGGCGGTCATCACCTTTTTGGGTGGTACGACCAGATAGGCGTATGCCTGATGATGTGAACGGCCGACACGACCTCGCAATTGATACAGTTGAGCCAGCCCAAAACGGTCCGCACGATTGATGATAATGGTGTTGGCGTTGGGAATATCGATACCGGTTTCGATGATGGTGGTGCAAATCAGAACATTAAAACGGTGATGATAAAAATTCGTCATCACTTGTTCCAGTTCACGTTCACGCATCTGGCCATGGGCGGTTTCCACGGCAGCTTCGGGAATAAGCGCTTCGATGTCGCGGCGCATTCTTTCGATGGTTTCGACGCTGTTGTGCAAAATGAACACCTGGCCACCACGGCGGATTTCACGCAGGCAGGCTTCTTTTAGCAGTGCATCGTTCCATTGGTTGACAAAGGTTTTTACCGCCAGTCGTCGTGCCGGTGCTGTGGCAATGATGGACAAGTCACGCAATCCGGACATGGACATGTTTAATGTGCGAGGAATAGGTGTGGCGGTGAGTGTGAGCAAATCCACTTCCGAGCGCAGTGCCTTGAATTTATCTTTTTGGCGTACGCCAAATCGATGTTCTTCATCGATGATCACCAGTCCCAGACGTTTGTATTTGATGTCACCGTGAATCAGTTTGTGGGTGCCAATGATAATGTCGATGGTACCGTTTTCCAGCTCTTTGAGAATGTCGGTTTGTTCTTTTTTGGAGCGGAAGCGTGATACTGAGGCAATGCGCACGGGCCACTCGGAAAAACGGTCCCGAAAATTTTCAAAGTGTTGTTGTGCAAGCAGAGTGGTGGGCACCAGCATGGCGACCTGTTTGCCGTCCTGCACGGCGATAAACGCAGCGCGCATGGCGACTTCGGTTTTGCCAAAACCCACATCGCCGCAGATCAACCGGTCCATGGGTTTGTCTGAGCGTAAATCGTTGAACACGCCTTCGATGGCATCCTGTTGATCCGGGGTTTCTTCAAAGGGAAAGTCTGCACAAAACGCGGCGTACTGGTTTTCATCCACATGATAAACATGTCCCTTGCGGGATTCGCGTTGTGCATAAATTGATAACAGTTCTGCGGCAACATCGTGTATTTTTTCGCGGGCCCTGCGTTTGGCTTTTTCCCATTGCCCGCTGCCTAACCGGTGCAGGGGTGCAGACTCCGGTGAGGCTCCGGTGTAGCGGCTGATGAGGTGCAAATGGCTGACCGGTACAAACAGTTTGTCGCCGTTAGCGTATTCGAGGGTCAGAAATTCCTGCGTCATTTCACCGAGCTGGATGATTTCCAGCCCGAGGTAGCGACCAACGCCGTTGTCTTCGTGTACTACCGGGGCTCCGACTTCCAGTTCGACCAGATTTTTGATGACCTGATCGGCATCGCGTGCCTTGCGCTGGCGACGGCGCTGTTGCAGTACCTGTTCACCAAACAGCTGGGGTTCTGCGACCAGTGCAACATTATTGTCGGTGAGCAAGAGGCCGCTTTCCAGTGCAGAAACGGCAATGGCGTATTGTGCATCGCTGGCGAGAAAATCATTCCAGCCAGTGACCGGGGCAGGGCGTAAATTACAGTTTTTGAGTATGCCCAGCAGGGTTTCCCGGCGACCGGTGGATTCGGCACAAAACAATATGCGGCCATCAAAGTCTGCAAGGAAGGCCATAAGGCGTGTGCCAGGTTGCTCGGC
>JAADIL010000193.1:0-16288 GCA_013151355.1 Gammaproteobacteria bacterium | reverse complement strand
CGCAGAAAGAGGCGGTTCGGTGGCAGCAGTGGACGACGGGTGTCGTGGCGGCCTTGCTCATAACGTTCTTCCACGTCTGACCAAAAGGTGCCGATAGCTTCCTGTGCGCCATCAATGCTGATCATCAAGCTGTTTTGTGGCAAATAATCAAACAGGCTTTGCGTGTCGTCAAAAAATAACGGCAAGTAGTATTCGATACCCGGTGGTGTGTTACCACTGCTGACTTCGTGGTAAATGGTGCTGGCTTGCGGGTCGCCTTCGAACTGCGCGCGCCAGGCCTGGCGGAACCGGGTGATGGCTTCCGGGGTAAAGGGAAATTCCCGGGCAGGCATCAAATTGATGTTAGACACCTTATCGATGGAACGCTGTGTTTCCGGGTCAAAGGTGCGAATACTTTCCACTTCATCATCAAACAGTTCAATGCGGAATGGATGGTTGTGACCCATGGGAAACAGGTCAATAATGGCACCACGCACAGCAAACTCACCATGTTCGATAACTTGTGAAACACAGCGATATCCGGCGATGTTCAGTCGGTTGCGGGTAGCATCAAGATCCAGCTGTTGACCGGTATTAATTAAAAAACAATTGCCTTCGAGAAAACTTTTGGGTGCCAGTCGATACAGTAAGGTGGTCACGGGTACCACCAGCACACCACGCTTCAGGTTCGGCAAACGTGACAGTGTGGCCAGTCGCTCGGAAATAATATCCTGATGTGGTGAAAATACATCGTAAGGCAGAGTTTCCCAATCCGCGAAGGTGAGCACGGGTGGGCCGTTGTGCGATTCTTTTTGCCTGTGATCATTGTCGGTGTGTTGGTTGTCACAAAAAAAACGAATGGCATATTCCAGCCGTGTGGCGGAGGGGGTGTCCGGGGTAATAACGACCACCGGACCATCGGCCGATTGGGCCGCTTCAGCGATGGCCAATGCATCACTGCAACCGTAGAGTTGGCCCCACTGGGTACGTCGTCCGGCCTGTTTGTCAGTAATGGGTGCAAGCAGTGTTGCGGCTAAAGGGTGATGAGTTTGTGGCATTGCGTGGTATACGACGGTTTTATTTTGGAAGCCGCGTATTGTAGACGCTGGGCAGGATGCAGGAAAGCCGGATTGCCTGATTGAAAAATCACTCCTGGTGTGTATACCCCCTCATCCCATCCTTTCTCCCTCTGAGAGAGAAAGGATGGAAAAGGCTTTAAAACTCTACGTTATTCAGGTCCGCCAGGTATTCACGGGTGAGCACCTTGCTTTCTTCTACCGCAGGCTGATCAAAGGGATCAATCCCCATGAGTTCTGCCACAACGACTGTTTCCATTTCCAGCAACATAATCAGTTCGCCGATGGCGTAGGCATCACGGTCGTAGAGCCCAAAGGTACGATTGGGGCGACCGCGGCGGGAGAGAGTTTCGCGGGTGGCTTTCAGCTCGGAGATGAACAGTTCGCCGAGGGTGTGGCCAGCCAGTGGAGCCACGGCCGGTAATTCCTGGAAACGCATGGGAATGCGACGACCTTCGTGGCGCACACCGGGATTGGCAATAAAGGTGACTACTTTGTCGTCGGGCCCGTCAAGCATCAGTTGCAACTGGGAATGCTGGTCGGTGACGCCATGGTTTTCCAGAGGTGTCATGCCGCGATGGCGGCCTTCTGCATCGATTTTGCCCAGGCTTTCTGCCCATAACTGGCGATACCAGTTGACGACCAGTCGCAGGTTATCGGCGTAGGGCATGAAGATACTGATGGTGCGACCCTTTTCAGTGTGCAGATACTGGGCCGCGCCATTGTGGAAGGCCGGGTTTTCGAGAATGTCATCATTCATACAGCGCTTGGCCATGGCACGCGCGCCTTCCAGTACGCCGCTGACATCCACACCGGAAATGTATGCCGGTAGCAGGCCCACTACAGAGAGCACGGAAAAGCGCCCGCCCACAGCCGGGTGGGCAATGGGTTCGATACCTAATTGTTGGGCGATTTTGTACAGTGCGCCATCAGGGTTTTCGGTGATGATGATGACATGTTCGCGCAGGCCGACTTCGCCCAGGTAACGTTCCATACGTGGCAGCACGGTGAGAAACTGGCCGAGGGTTTCAGCCGTGTTTCCGGATTTTGAAACCACCATGCACAGCGTATCTGCCCACTGTACATCATCAATTTCACTGAGGGTGCGCGGATCGATATTGTCGTAAAACTTCACCCGGTTGCGCGGTGCACGATGTCCCAGGGTGCTGGAGAGCATTTCTGCGCCCAGAGATGAACCTCCAATGCCAAACACAATGGTGTGCTTGAACATGCGTGAGCATTTTCGCCCAATCTGTTCAATGGTATCGAGATTGGTTTTATCCGGCAGATTCAGAAAATTGACATCATCGCCGCTCTGCCATTGGCTGATTTTCTTACGCAGCCCGTCGAGTCGTGGTGACAGGGCCCTGATCTCGTCATCGGTGATGCCGCTGTTACCGATGGTTTCTTTCTGGAAGCCGGAATTGTCAATGGAAAGGCGGGAAATGGTCATGGGGCTGATCCTTTTTTTTGAGTTTATATCCTGTTTCGCATGCCAGACGGGTGTTTTCAATTAATAAGGCTGGTGCGGCCTTATTAATTGAAAACACCCGCCAGTACATCATCACAATAGTCTTGACGACGCACCAGGAGCCTGTCGGACTCAGGATGAATCTACTGCGGAAAATTCATTTTGGCCCATTTGTTTGATCCTTTTCGTTGAATATGTCCAATATTCGCCTCAAACGATCAAAAAAACAGACTCAAAATGACTTTCCCTCGCTACGACTCCCTAAGCTCGACAGGTCCCTAGCGGCAGGGAAACGTGGTTTGTAAAGCGCGGATTGCCAGTTTGTGTGCGGGCTGCTGTAAGTACACAGGGTTACTGCGGCCAAATGTCAGCACGATACGCGCAATTTTTTGGTATGACAGCTGCCAGTCAAAACAATAAAGAGCGAGGTCGTGCCGGTTACCGCGCCCGTCGGTCATCAGAGAATAGCGTAGTTTGGCCTGTGCGTTGGCGTGTTGTGCTGTGGCCATCATTCCGCTGAGGTAAGCCATACACACAAAGGCATCGTTTTGATCGGCGTTGCCTGGTGTATCCGGTGTCTGGTTTAAAGCAGTCAGTGCCTGCTGGCAACTGATCATCAGGCTTTTACCATGGGTGATGGTTTGCACGCTGGCCACGGTGGATGCTGTGTACAGGATGCTTGTCAGGCAAATGCCCGGAAGCCATTTTGAAATATCAGTGAATTTTTGCAGTCGCATCGTTATGGTGTCACCAAAGGCGTAGTGCTTTTATGTTGCAGGTTATGGGGCAGAATAAAGAAAAAAGCCGGGCAGGACAAAGGTGTCTCAAGGGTAAAATCATTTGCAAACAAACGCAGCTGCCGCGTTTTATTTTTATATCGACAGGCTGCGGTTATCAGAAGGTATCTGGGGTACAATGCGGCGATTTATCGTAGCGAATTTCTCCAGTGTTGGCTTTTATCAATACTACAGTAAGTATCGAGGCAAAATGTGGTTAGTGAAGACTTGAAAGTTGTACTCATAGACAAGGAAGAGGCTTTGCTGGGGTTGAAGGACTCTTGGGCCTGTTTGTGGAACCGGTTATCTTACCGATCTGTCTTTCAACGTTTCGAATGGGTACATGCGTCATGGCAGTGGCTAAAACTGGACGCACGTTTGTGCGTCTTCGCGGTATACGATAAGGATGAAATTGTCGCAATCGTTCCGTTTGTCAGCAAACAACACCATCATCGCAAGATACCTGTGCGAATGTTGGAGCTCCTGTCAATACCTGACAACCAGGAGTGTGACGCCCTGGTATTGCCAGAGTACGCTTCAAACATTGCAAAAGTTCTGGCGCAAGAACTCAAAAACAGGCGGCGAGACTGGGATCTGATTCGTTTGAAACTGATTCCTGAGGGCTCTTTTTTTCTGACCGAATTTCCAGCAGCACTACAGAAGAGCGGGCTGGCAGCTCAGACCAGTCAATTTGGCAATAATCCGGGATTCACTTTCGAAGGGACCTGGGAACAATTTTACAAACGACGAAGCCGACGGTTGAAAAAAGGGAATAATCTTGTAGCGAACAAGTTGAAAAAAGCCTATGAAGATATTCGCATTGAATGGCTGAAATCGAATACTGCTGTGACAGACGTTGAGTTTGACAGGGCTATAGAGCAATTTATTGGTCTCTCCAAATCGAGCTGGAAGGTGAGTACCGGTTTGACCCTCGATCAGGTTCGTCCCCGTGAATTCATCAAAAAATTAAGCGAATACGCCAAAGAAAATGACTGGCTTTCAATTTGGTTATTGTTTCTGGATGGTAAACCCGTAGCAGGTGAGTATCAGTTAATCTGTGAAGGACGGGTTTATGCTTTGCGGGCAGATTATGATGAAGCATTTTCGGCAGATTCGCCAGGCACCTATCTGAACTGGAAAATGTTGGAACAGCTATTCGAAAACAACCTGAGCTCCTATGAAATGGGGCCAGGGAGGAATGCTTATAAAAAACGCTGGGCTGAGGTTTTCGAGCCTCGTTATCAACTTACCGTCTATGGAAAGACAATACGAAGTAAAGTTATACAAATACTTGATCAACACATAGTGCCGTTGGGCAAGAAACTCAGGGGGAATACGAAAGATGATGTGGCAGAATAAAGTCTGGTACATCAATCTGCTTGCAACAGAGCCTGCGCACGGCATCTTGCGCAGAACATGACGGGAACGCTGAACCCGTCAAAATAGCCTTGGCGGTGTACCAGGGGTATCTATATGTTTTTACTACCGTTCGTTGATTAGTGTGAATTAGCCGCGCAGATGTTATGCCCGATATAGACGCTCGTGAGTCCGATCGAGTAGACTACCCGGGTTCAAACGACTTGCGAACATGATATTATTGACCACAGGCGGGAAGGGCGAGGTTTCGCCCCTCCCGTTTTGTGCATCTACACTTTGTGCATCTATGGATGCCACCTGCTAACCAACAGGGGAAAACAGATTGAGAAAACCGGCATTACTGGCCCTGGCAGACGGTTCACTTTTTTGGGGGGAGTCCATAGGTATTGATGGCCAAACCGTGGGGGAGGTGGTGTTTAACACCGCGATGACGGGTTATCAGGAAATTCTCACGGACCCGTCGTATGCGCGACAAATCGTCACCCTGACTTACCCGCACATCGGCAACGTCGGTGTGAATGTCGAAGACGAGGAATCGTCACATGTGCATTGCAGCGGGTTGGTGATACGCGATCTGCCGCTGCTTGTCAGCAACTGGCGCAGCGAATCCGGTCTCGAAGATTATCTGCATGAAAAAAAGGTGGTGGCTATCGCCGACATTGATACCCGCCAGCTGACCCGCATGTTACGTGAAAAAGGCGCACAGGCAGGGTGTATTGTTGCCGGTGACAACATTGACGAACAGGCCGCCATTGCCGCCGCGCAGGCCTTTCCCGGTTTGCAGGGCATGGATCTCGCCAAAGAAGTCACCACCCATACTCCCTATGAATGGGCACAGGGTTCCTGGACGCTGGCCGATGGTTTGCCCGGGGCACCGCATCCCGTTGAAGAAAAACTGCCACATCATGTGGTGGCCTGTGATTACGGCGTCAAGCGCAATATTTTGCGTATGCTGGTGGATCGTGGTTGTCGCCTGACGGTGGTGCCAGCACAGACACCGGCTGCCGAAGTGCTGGCCCTGAATCCCGATGGTGTGTTTTTATCGAACGGCCCTGGCGACCCGGAGCCCTGCGATTATGCGCTGGCGGCGATCCCGGACATTGTGGCCAGCGGTGTTCCCGTGTTTGGTATCTGCCTTGGGCATCAGCTGTTGTCACTGGCCAGCGGCGCGAAAACCCTGAAGATGAAATTCGGTCATCATGGTGCCAATCACCCGGTGCAGGATCTGGCGAGTGGCGCGGTGATGATCACCAGCCAGAACCATGGTTTTGCGGTGGATGAAGAGTCGTTGCCCGATAACCTGCAAGCCACCCATCGTTCACTGTTTGACGGTTCATTGCAGGGTGTGGAGCGCACCGACCAGCCCGCCTTCAGCTTTCAGGGTCACCCGGAAGCCAGCCCCGGGCCGCATGATGTGGCACCGTTGTTTGACCGGTTTGTTGAATCGATCAAACAGTATCAGGGAACAAGAAACGAGTAACAGGGAAAAGTCTTCCCTGTTTCCAACAACCAGTCACCGCAAGCAGATATTTAATCAATGCCAAAAAGAACAGACCTGAAAAGCATTCTCATCATCGGCGCGGGCCCCATTGTTATTGGTCAGGCCTGCGAGTTTGATTATTCCGGCGCACAGGCCTGCAAGGCGCTGCGCGAAGAGGGCTATCGCGTCATTTTGGTAAATTCCAATCCGGCGACGATCATGACCGATCCCGAAATGGCCGATGCGACCTACATCGAGCCGATTACCTGGAAGACGGTGGCCACTATCATTGAGCGTGAACGGCCGGATGCGGTGTTGCCCACCATGGGGGGACAAACTGCGCTGAATTGCGCGCTGGATCTGGTGCGCGAAGGTGTGCTGGAAAAATTCAATGTGGAAATGATCGGCGCGGACCGGGATGCCATCGACAAGGCTGAAGACCGTGATCGTTTCAAAAAGGCCATGGAAAAAATTGGTCTGGACATGCCGCGCGCGGCGGTGGCACACAGCCTGGAAGAAGCCTGGCAGGTGCAGGCACAAGTGGGTTATCCCACGGTGATTCGTCCGTCGTTCACCATGGGTGGCAGCGGCGGTGGCATTGCGTATAACAAGGAAGAGTTTGTTGAAATTTGTGAGCGCGGGCTGGATCTTTCGCCTACCAAAGAACTGCTTGTCGAAGAATCTATTTTGGGCTGGAAAGAGTATGAGATGGAAGTGGTGCGTGACCGCAAGGACAACTGCATCATTATTTGTTCTATTGAAAATCTCGATCCCATGGGGATTCACACCGGTGATTCGATCACCGTAGCCCCCGCGCAAACGCTGACGGACAAAGAATATCAAATCATGCGTAATGCCTCGCTGGCGGTGCTGCGTGAAATCGGTGTGGATACTGGTGGCTCCAATGTGCAGTTTGCCATTGATCCCGAAAGCGGCCGCATGATCATCATCGAAATGAATCCACGGGTGTCGCGTTCATCAGCGTTGGCCTCGAAGGCTACGGGTTTTCCCATTGCCAAAATTGCCGCCAAACTGGCGGTGGGTTACACCCTGGACGAATTGCAAAACGATATTACCGGTGGCGCCACACCCGCTTCGTTTGAACCGACCATTGATTATGTGGTCACCAAGGTGCCGCGGTTTACCTTTGAAAAATTCCCCAACGCTGATTCACGTCTCACCACGCAAATGAAATCCGTGGGTGAAGTGATGGCTATTGGCCGCACGTTTCAGGAGTCTTTGCAAAAAGCCTTGCGCGGTCTGGAAGTGGGTGTCGATGGTTTGAGCCCGGTTATGGATATCGACGCCGATGATGCCATGGAAATACTCAGGCGTGAACTGAGTACACCGCGGGAACAACGTCTCTGGTATGTGGGTGATGCCTTCCGTGCAGGCATGTCGCTGGATACTCTGTATTCACTGACTAAAATTGATCCCTGGTTTCTGGTGCAGATCGAAGAAATCATCAAACTGGAAACAGAGGTTCGTGAGCAGGGCATGGCAACCATGAACAAGGCGCGTGTATTTGCGTTAAAACGCAAAGGCTTTTCCGACAGTCGTTTGGCGAGCCTGTTGTCTATGGATGAAGCTGACTTCCGTGCGCACCGGCACTCGCTGGGTGTACGGCCGGTATATAAACGTGTTGATACCTGCGCAGCAGAATTTTCCACCGACACGGCGTATATGTATTCCACCTACGAACAGGAATGCGAGGCACAGCCCACGAACCGTGAAAAAATCATGGTGCTGGGTGGCGGGCCAAACCGTATCGGTCAGGGTATCGAGTTTGATTATTGCTGTGTGCATGCCGCTCTTGCGCTGCGCGACGACGGTTACGAAACTATCATGGTTAACTGCAACCCGGAAACCGTATCGACAGACTATGACACCTCGGATCGCCTTTATTTTGAATCGCTGACGCTGGAAGATGTGCTGGAGCTGGTGCATCTGGAAAAACCCAAAGGCGTGGTGGTGCAATATGGAGGACAAACGCCGCTGAAGCTGGCGCGCGCTCTGGAAGCTGCCGGTGCGCCGATTATTGGTACCTCACCTGATGCCATTGACCTTGCGGAAGACCGCGAACGTTTCCAGCAACTGGTGCAAAAGCTGGGTTTCAAACAACCGCCGAATCACACCGCGCGCGATCCTGAACAGGCTGTCGAACTGGCCGCCAGGATTGGTTACCCGCTTGTCGTCAGACCCTCGTATGTGCTCGGTGGTCGGGCTATGGAGATTGTTTATAAAGAGAGTGAGCTTAAGCGTTATATGCGCGAGGCAGTGAAGGTCTCCAATGATTCTCCTGTGTTACTGGATCGTTTTCTGGATGACGCCATCGAAGTGGACATTGATGCCATTTGTGATGGAGAACAGGTGCTGGTGGGCGCCATCATGCAACACATCGAACAGGCCGGTGTACACTCCGGTGATTCTGCCTGCTCCCTGCCTCCTTACAGTTTGTCTGAATCCGTGCAGGCACGTATGCGTGACATGGCGAGCGAGTTGGCTTTGGCATTGAATGTCGTAGGGCTGATGAATGCGCAATTTGCCATCAAGGGTGATGATATTTATATCATCGAAGTGAATCCGCGTGGCTCACGTACTGTGCCGTTTGTGTCCAAGGCCACCAGTCTGCCGCTGGCAAAAATTGCGGCGCGCTGCATGGCAGGCAAAACGCTCGCCGAACAGGGCATTACCGGGGCAGTGATTCCCGATTATTTTTCAGTGAAAGAAGCGGTGTTTCCGTTTGTGAAATTCCCGGGTGTTGACCCTATTCTGGGACCGGAAATGAAATCCACCGGGGAAGTGATGGGTATCGGCAAGGACTTTGCCGAAGCCTTTGCCAAAGCCCTGCTGGGTGCCGGAGTGAATCTCCCCTCTGAAGGCGCAGCCTTCGTCAGCGTGCGTGATGACGATAAAGCGGGTGCTGTGGCTGTGGCTGAAAAGCTGGTTGCGCTGGGCTTTGGTGTCGTGGCGACCCACGGTACTGCTAAAGTGTTGCGGGATGCCGGTGTGAAATGTTCGCTGGTGGATAAAGTCGGTGAGGGGCGACCACACATTGTGGACATGATAAAGAATGATGAAATCAGCCTTATCGTCAATACCACAGAAGGTACGCAGGCCATTGCCGACTCTGGCACAATTCGCAGTAATGCGTTACAACGCAAAGTTACTTACACTACAACACTGGCTGGCGCGGAGGCCATGTGTCTGGCCATGGCGCAGGGTGAAAGTTCAGTAGTCAACCGGTTACAGGATTTGCATCAGGAGATGGGAAAATGACGGGCAAGGTACCTTTAACAGCAAAAGGCGCAGAAAAGCTTCGTGAAGAATTGCGTGAATTAAAAAATGTCGTACGGCCACGTATCATCGCTGCGATTGCCACCGCGCGTGAACATGGTGATCTCAAGGAAAATGCCGAATATCATGCGGCACGCGAACAACAAAGTTTTGCGGAAGGGCGTATTGCGGATCTTAACGGTAAACTGAGCAATGCACAGATTATCGACATCACCGAAATCAAACCCACCGGCAAGATTATTTTCGGTGTAACGGTTGGTTTGGTAGAAGAAGAAACCGGTAAAGAAGTGACCTACCAGATTGTCGGTGAAGATGAAGCCGATCTCAAAGTGGGCAAAATTTCAGTGACTTCACCCATTGCCCGTGCGCTGATCGGCAAGCAAGAGGGTGATGTTGCCGAAGTGCAGGCACCCGGTGGCATTAAAGAATACGAAGTACTTGAAGTGAAACACCTCTAACCATGTTGGGTATTTCAAGGGCCTGCTGGTGGGCAGGCGCAGAGCGAGTCGCGCTGACCTTATGGGTGGGCGGATTGTGGATTGCCGGATATGTGGTCGCCCCGAGTCTGTTTGCCTCTATGGATGATCGCCAACTGGCAGGTCGAATGGCAGGGCAGATATTTCAACTGGTCAGCTACATCGGGCTGGTGGTGGGCGTTAGCCTGTTGCTTTCGATCATCGTGCAAAAGGGGGGGCGCTGGTTGCGGGACAATCGCGCGCGCATTGTGTTGTTGATGTTGCTGTTCGTCGTACTGAGTATCGGCGTATTGGTGCCGATGATGCAGGAATTGAAACTCATTGGTCTTGCGCCCGGCAGTGAACAGGCAGCACAATTTGCCCGTCTGCATGGAGCAGCTTCAATTTTACATTTGATCAACAGCTTGTTGGGCCTGTGGCTGGTGGCGACGGGGTTTCGTGGCGGGACGAAAGAACAGTAAAATTATTTTACCATTATCGGGAAAATAAATCGGGATACAGACGTATTACCTGGGCAGCTTGATAGTCGGTTCCTTCGCTCGACGGTAAAGTACCGCGATATGGCCAATGGTATTTACCAGTTCGCTGTTTGATTTTTTGCACAAACTTTCTGCCATTTGTTGGCGCTCACCCCTGTCTACGCCGCTGATGCGTACCTTGATGAGTTCATGATGTGCCAGACGTGCCTCAAGCTCGTCGAGAACACCTTCGGTGACGCCGCTATTACCGATCATTACCACGGGTTTGAGGCTATGTGAGAGCCCGCGAAGATATTTATTTTGTTTATTTGTCAGTGACATAGTTAATTTTTCTTGAAATTAGATTAAACTCTGGATTAAAAGATGGAAAGTGTTAAACAAACTGTACCGATTGAGGAAAAAATGGCGGACGCTGTTTCTGCTGACGCAAGCTCATCCAGGGGGTTTGGCGTAGCTGCCAGCCCGTTTAACGGCGTTAAACTGGAATTGGGTATCTGCATTATTCTGGGTATGCTGTTGTGGCTGGGAGCGGATTCTATCACAGCCAATGAGGGCACACAGCTGCTGATATTGTTGATGTACAGCCTGTCAGGCACAATCTGGCTGGTAATGCGTACCCGCGCAGTGTTGCATCGCTGTGAGGCAGAGCGGTCTGCGCATGTAAAAACCGGGTCATGAAACGCACCAACAGCAGTCAAAACTGGTTGCGGCGTCATTTTAATGACCATTATGTCAAAGAGGCGCAGAGGGCAGGCTACCGCTCGCGATCGGTGTTCAAGCTGCTGGAAATCCAGGAAAAAGACCGAATGCTTCGACCGGGACAGGTGGTGGTTGATCTGGGGGCGGCACCTGGCGGCTGGTCACAAGTTGCTGCGCCTGTTGTTGGCGGCAAGGGTGCCGTCATTGCCATGGATATCCTGCCCATGGAGCCGCTTTCCGGAGTCACCATGATCGAAGGTGATTTTACGGAACAGGATGTGCATGATCAGTTGGTGGCGACGTTAAATGGACGCCCGGTAGACCTTGTAATGTCGGATATCGCCCCCAACATCAGTGGCATGCGTGCGGTCGATCAACCAAGGGCAATGTATCTTGCTGAACTGGCTCTGGATTTTGCACAGACTACACTGAAGCCCGGTGGGGATTTTCTCACCAAGGTATTTCAGGGTGAGGGATTTGATCCCTATTTGCTGGCTTTGCGCAAATCGTTTGGCAAAGTGGTGATTCGCAAACCGAAGGCATCCAGACCCAAATCGCGTGAGGTGTATATACTGGCTAGGGGTTTTAAAACATAACTCTGGTACAGGGTATGGTGTGAAACGATGGAGCTGGTGTTTGAAATCCGGCGCTGTTAACTGTTATAAGTACTAAACTGAAGAATTAATTCATTGAAAACGTGCGGAATTCATCATGCTGACACGTAACACGGACACATTGAGGTTATCCACTTGAGTGACTTAGCAAAAAACCTTGTTTTATGGGTTGTTATCGCCATCGTTCTGGTGTCGGTATTTAACAATTTTGGCCCCAAACCCACCTCAGCCAAGCCCATGGACTATTCAGAGTTCGTGACGGCGGTCAAACAGGGCTCGGTTTCCAAAGTGGAAATTGCCGGTCGTACCATCCGTGGTTTAACCGCGAATGGTGAGCGTTTTACAACTTACAGTCCTGATGATCCCGGTTTGATTGCCGACCTGCTGAATAGCGGCGTGATCATCAATGCCAAACCACCGGAACAACAGGGTATGTTGATGCAAATCTTTATTTCCTGGTTCCCCATGCTGCTGCTGATTGCGGTGTGGATTTTCTTCATGCGCCAGATGCAGGGCGGTGGCGGTGGTCGTGGAGCCATGTCCTTTGGCAAAAGCAAGGCGCGTTTGCTGGGTGAAGACCAGGTAAAAGTCAGCTTTGCCGACGTGGCAGGTGTGGAAGAGGCCAAAGAAGAAGTCGCTGAACTGGTGGAATTCCTCAGCGACCCCGGCAAGTTCCAGAAACTGGGCGGCAAGATTCCGAGCGGCGTGTTGTTGGTAGGCTCGCCCGGTACAGGTAAAACGCTGCTGGCCAAAGCCATTGCCGGTGAAGCCAAGGTACCGTTTTTCACTATTTCCGGTTCAGACTTCGTAGAAATGTTTGTTGGCGTGGGTGCATCCCGCGTGCGCGACATGTTCGAGCAAGCCAAAAAACATGCACCATGCATTATTTTCATTGATGAAATTGATGCTGTGGGTCGTCACCGTGGCGCCGGTCTGGGTGGTGGACACGATGAACGCGAGCAGACACTTAACCAACTGCTGGTGGAAATGGATGGTTTTGAAGGTAACGAAGGCGTCATTGTTATTGCCGCTACTAACCGTCCTGATGTGCTGGACCCGGCCTTGTTGCGCCCCGGTCGTTTTGACCGTCAGGTGGTTGTGAGCTTGCCCGATGTGCGTGGACGTGAGCAGATTCTCAAAGTACACATGCGCAAGGTACCGATTGCCGATGATGTAAAGCCCAATATTATCGCGCGTGGTACACCCGGATTTTCCGGTGCTGATCTGGCCAATCTGGTAAACGAAGCGGCCTTGTTTGCGGCGCGTGCCAATAACAAGCTGGTGTCCATGGCCAACTTTGAAAAGGCCAAAGACAAAATCATGATGGGTGCAGAGCGCAAGTCTATGGTGATGGACGAGGCCGAAAAGAGACTGACGGCTTATCATGAAGCAGGGCACGCCATCGTGGGCTTGAGTGTGCCGTCGCATGATCCGGTTTATAAAGTCACCATTATTCCGCGTGGTCGTGCTCTGGGTGTAACCATGTTCCTGCCCGAAGCAGATCGTTACAGCTATAGCAAAGAACGACTGGAAAGCCAGATCGCCAGCATGTTCGGTGGACGTATTGCGGAAGAGCAGGTTTTTGGTGCGGACTCGGTGACCACGGGCGCTTCTAATGACATTCAACGTGCCACAGAAATCGCGCGCAACATGGTGACCAAGTGGGGCCTTTCTGAAAAACTGGGCCCGTTGACTTACATGGAAGAAGAAGGGGAAGTTTTCCTTGGACATTCTGTTGCGCAAAACAAACATGTTTCTGATGAAACCGCGCATATTATTGATGAAGAAATTCGCGTGATCATCGACAAAAATTACAAGCGTGCTGAAAGTATCCTGAAAGAAAAACGAGGTACGTTGGACAAAATGGCCGATGCTCTGATGAAATTTGAAACCATTGATCAGAATCAGATTGCAGATATTATGGAGGGCAAGCCCCCACGCCCGCCTGCTGACTGGGAAGAAGATGATGGCAGTGATAATAACAAGCCGACGGATACCAGTGCCAAAGCCGACAGTAGTAACGGTGATGACGGCAAGGAAAAACCGGGTGACAGTACCATTGGTGGCCCGGCAGGCGAACATTAATTAATTTTGTCTGGCGATGTTCAGCTCGCTGAAATGTAACGGCAAGTTGCTGGATCTTTCGTTATCAACACCACCCAAAGTCATGGGCATTCTCAATGTGACCCCCGATTCCTTTTCGGACGGGGGTCTTTTTTTGTCCGCAGACAAGGCATTGCAGCAAGCGCAACAAATGACACAGGACGGTGCGGCAATTATTGACGTGGGGGGGGAATCAACCCGTCCCGGTGCGGCGGCAGTCACCGTGCAGGAAGAGCTTGACCGGGTCATTCCGGTTATCGAATCTATTCAACAAGAATGTGCTGTCATTATTTCCGTGGACACCAGCAAGCCTGAAGTCATGCGTGAAGCAGTGAAGGTCGGGGCAGGCATGATTAATGATGTGCGTGCGTTGCGTGAGCCAGGTGCGCTGGAAGCGGCGAATGAAACGGGTGTGCCGGTGTGCCTGATGCACATGTCGGGTGAGCCACGCACCATGCAGGAAAAACCGGAATATATCGATGTGGTGCACACGGTAAAATTATTTTTACAGGAACGCATTGCCTGTTGTGAAGCAGCAGGTATTCCGGGTGATGCCTTGCTGATTGATCCAGGTTTTGGTTTTGGCAAAACCGTTGATCATAATTTGCAATTAGTGAAAAACTTGTATGAGTTTACGGAGCTGGGCAAACCTGTTCTGATGGGCGTATCCCGCAAGTCCAGTATTGCTGCATTGTTGGACAGACCCGCGAACGAGCGTTTGGCGGGCAGCGTCGCAATGGCGACCTTGTGTTGCCAATACGGGGCGAACATCATTCGTGCACATGATGTGGCCGCGACGGTTGATGCGGTAAAAATTTATCATGCAGTGACTCATGCAGGTACTTTGACCAACAAACAGCATCATTGATATACCCGTGGCGTTTGAGATTTTGGTGTTCAGTGTGCGTCATATTCATTTCATGGCAAGGCGAAATGACGAATAATAGCCGGTCTATTATGGGGGATTTCAACGCAGCCATGGAATGAAGAAGGCGCGCCATGAATGCCAAAATCTCAAACGCTACGGATATATGTGCAATGTGTGGCTGCAAGGAAACAGAAAATGAATAAAAAATATTTTGGTACCGATGGCATACGTGGCACCGTTGGCGAAGGTGTGATCAATCCGGCATTCATTCTGAAGCTGGGCTGGGCGGTTGGACGTGTTCTGGCGAAGGGCGATTCCGGCAAGGTGCTGATCGGCAAAGATACACGTATTTCTGGTTATATGTTTGAAAGTGCGCTGGAAGCAGGACTGGCTGCGGCAGGTATTGACAGTCTTTTGCTGGGGCCGATGCCCACACCGGCAATTGCTTATTTGACACGCACCTTTCATGCGGATGCGGGCATTGTAATCAGCGCGTCGCATAACCCGTATCAGGATAATGGTCTCAAGTTTTTTTCCTCACAGGGTACAAAATTGTCTGATGAGATAGAGCTGGCCATTGAGACCGAGATGGAAAAAGACATGCAGTGTGTGGATTCTGCAAAGCTGGGCAAGGCTGAGCGTATCGGTGACGCCGCCGGGCGTTATATCGAATTTTGCAAAAGCACGGTGCCATCGACGTTGAGTTTAAGGGGAATGACCATTGTGGTGGATTGCGCGCACGGTGCAACGTACCACATTGGCCCCAGTGTATTGTCCGAGCTGGGTGCTGAAGTTATTGCCATTGGTGTTGAGCCTGATGGCCTGAATATCAATGAAGAGGTCGGTTCCACCCATCCGGCGCAGTTGCAGCGCACCGTATTAAAGCATGGTGCAAACCTGGGCATTGCGCTGGATGGTGATGGTGATCGCCTCATCATGGTTGACCACAAGGGTGAAATTGTCGATGGTGATGAATTGTTGTACATCATCGCCCGCTCGCGACTCAGTGAAGGCTGTTTGCAGGGGGCCGTGGTAGGTACCCTGATGAGTAATCTCGGGCTGGAAGTGGCATTGCAGCGGGACGGTATCGATTTCAAGCGAGCCAAAGTAGGTGATCGTTATGTCATGGAAGTGCTCACCAACAGCAGCTGGAGTCTGGGTGGTGAATCCTCGGGACATATTATTTGTCTGGATCGTACCTCGACCGGTGACGGTATTGTGGCGGCTTTGCAAGTGCTGTGTGCGGTGAATCGCAGCGGGCTGAGTTTGCATGAACTGAAGTCTGGTATGAGCAAATTTCCGCAGTGTATGGAAAATGTGCGGGTCAACGGTAAAGTGGATATTGATGGCTCTGACAGCATTCAACAGGCGGTGCGCGCAGCAGAAGATGAACTGGGCAGCCGGGGCAGGGTGCTGCTGCGGCCATCCGGCACCGAGCCATTGGTGCGAGTGATGGTAGAAGGTGAAGATGCCGCCCAGGTGACACAATTGACCCAGAGTCTGGCGCTGGTGGTCAAAAAAGCTTTTTCGGGTTAGACCTGCTGGTTTCCAGCCGCCGGATCGTTATTCCCGTTTGTTTTTCTGGTCAGAGTA
>JAADIL010000229.1:1860-5237 GCA_013151355.1 Gammaproteobacteria bacterium | reverse complement strand
TTGAGCCTCCGAGCACCACTACCCACAGGTGTCCGAGTTTGTGGCTGAAGGGTTCCAGTGCGGGATAGGTGTCACCCAGCCAGCCGGTCAGCAAATAGATCGTTAGGGGAAAGCCGTACATCTCGGCAAACAGGGCGACAAAAAAGGCCGTCACCACGCTCATGCTACGCCATTCCTGGCTGCCCCGTGGCTTCAGAAAGCTCAGGGTAAAAAAGAGGAACAGGCCAACGTTAAACGCTACCACCACCCACATACCATATGCATACCCAACACTATGCATTTTGAGTTCCTCGTTTTTATTTACTCCCAAACTCCTGACTTTTTCGCCAAAACGTATAAAGTCCTTCTTTCTGTGTCTGGTTTATAAACGCACATTTCTCAGTCGCAAGGGCATTCATGATCACCGACACTGAACTGAAGCTCATCGCCGCTGCGGCAATGATGGGTGACAACAGAATACCGAAGAAGGGATAAAGCAACCCCGCTGCCACCGGTACGCCTAACGAATTATAGATGAAGGCGAAGAACAGGTTTTGACGAATGTTGGCCATGGTGGCCTGAGACAAACGCCGTGCCCGTACGATGCCGCGTAAATCACCCTTCACCAGTGTCACTCCGGCACTTTCCATCGCCACATCGGTACCCGTTCCCATCGCGACACCCACATGGGCTTGCGCCAGGGCCGGGGCATCATTGATGCCGTCACCCGCCATGGCGACGATGCGTCCTTCATCCTGAAGTTGCTTGACGACAGCCGCTTTCTGGTCGGGCAATACCTCGGCCTGTACCTGATCGATATCCAGTTTGGCGGCCACGGCCTCGGCCGTTTTCCGACTGTCACCGGTAAGCATGACCACCTTGATACCGGCAGCGTGCAAATCACGAATCGCTTCGGGGGTGGTTTCCTTGATCGGATCGGCCACGCCGATCAACCCGGCAGCCTTGCCGTCAATGGCAAAGAACATCACCGTCTGGCCCTCGGCACGCTGTATGTCTGCCCGTTGAGGCAAATCACCCGCATCAATACCCAGGTCTTGTAACAATTTGAGGTTACCCATGGCCACGCTGTGCCCATCGACATCACCTGTCACACCCTTGCCGGTGACTGACTGGAAGTTGTCGGCTTTCACCAGTGTCAATTTACGCGTTTCGGCACCTTGCACAATGGCTTCGGCCAGGGGATGTTCACTGGCACGTTCCAGACTGGCAATCAGGCGCAAGGCGTCGTCTTCGACAAAGTCACCAACAGACGTTACAGCCACCAGTTTTGGTTTGCCTTCGGTGAGCGTACCGGTCTTGTCCACCACCAGAGTATCCACCTTTCTCAGTACTTCCAGTGCTTCGGCATTTTTAAACAACACACCCATCATCGCGCCCTTGCCGGTACCCACCATGATGGACATGGGCGTTGCCAGACCCAACGCACAGGGACAGGCGATGATCAATACCGCCACTGCATTAATTACTGCGTAGGCAATAGCCGGTTCCGGCCCCCACACACTCCAGACGATGAAGGTAATAATGGCGACCACCACCACCACCGGCACAAAGTAACCCGCGACAAGATCAACCAGTCTTTGAATGGGCGCCCGTGAACGCTGGGCATCGGCAACCATCTGCACGATTTGTGACAACAATGTATCAGCACCCACTTTTTCAGCCCGCATCAACAGGCCACCGGTACCATTGACGGTGGCACCGATAAGGCGCTCACCCTTGTTTTTCCCTACCGGCAGCGGTTCACCAGTAACCATGGATTCATCAACATTGCTTTCACCTTCAATCACTGTACCGTCCACCGGCACTTTTTCGCCCGGGCGCACCCGCAAGGTGTCACCGACCTGCACATGTTCCATGGGGATGTCTTCTTCGGTACCATCCTCGCGCACAATACGTGCAGTCTTGGGTGCCAGGCCTAACAATAATTTGATGGCGGCATTGGTCTGACTGCGTGCCCGCAATTCCAGCACCTGCCCCAGCAGTATCAACGCGGTAATAACAGCCGCTGCCTCGAAATAGACCGGTACCACACCAACGTCATTAAAGACCGCCGCCGGAAAGATACCGGGAGCAACAGTGGCAATAACACTGTAAGTAAAGGCAACCGACACACCGAGCCCGATAAGGGTAAACATATTCAGGTTACGCGTAATGACTGACTGTATGGCGCGTACATAAAATATCCAGCCACCCCAGACGATCACCGGCGTTGACACAATCATTTCCAGCCACTGACGCAGACCGGGGTCAATCAGCTCTGCCATGCCTTCAGGCCAGAACTCTGCGGCCATGGCACTGAATAACACCGGAATAGCCAGTGCTGCACTGATCCAAAAGCGTTTGCTCATGTAGTCCAGTTCGCTGGTGTCTTCTTTTGCTTCCACCGCGACGGCTTCCAGTGCCATGCCACACTTGGGGCAGCTGCCGGGATGATCCTGAACAACCTCCGGATGCATGGGACAGGTATATTCGGTTTTAGTGGCCGTCAGCCGTATGCTTTTCGGCTCCAGCGCCATGCCGCATTTGGGACAGGCACCCGGTCCCTGCTGCTCGACCTCGGGATGCATGGGGCACGTATAAATCGCCGACTCATCAACAGGCTGCTGGTGGGTATCGCTCTTGTGCCCGTGGCTACAATCATGACTTTCCTGCTTGTGCAAATATTGTTGCGGGTCTTTTTCAAATTTTTGCTGGCAATTTTCGCTGCAAAAATAATAGTGCTGTTCCTCGTGTTCAGTATGATGAGCGGAATTTTCAGTAACCTCCATGCCACACACCGGGTCCTTCAGGCTGGCACTTTCCACATACGATGCAGGATCAGCATCGAATTTATGCTGACAGCTTTCACTGCAAAAATAATAATCCTGACCACTATGCTCAACATGGTGACCAGAGTCAGCCGTTACATCCATGCCACAAACAGGATCTTTAAGCTGACTGCTTTTTACGTACGCAGCAGGGGTGTCATCAAATTTATGCTGACAGCTCTCGCTGCAAAAATAATAAGTATCTTCCTCATACTCTGAATGATGTTCAGATGTTTCGGCAACATCCATTCCACACACCGGGTCCTTGATCATTGTCTCACTCCTGCCACCTGCTTTTATTATTGTATAGCGAAAAACCTATTTTTCCGTGTCCATCATCATCGACTGCTGTTTCAACATTTGCTCCATCATGCCCTGCATCATGTCCATGCGTTTGGAGATCATTTCCTGACGTTGTTCTGCGCTCATATTGTCCGGCATGTTATCGCCCATCATGCCCTTCATATTACCCATCATGCCCTGCATCTTTTTCATGTGTTGACGCATCAACTCATGGCGTTTGTTCATGTCTTTTGTATTGTGTGCCTCTTTCATTATTTCTGACATGTC
>JAADIL010000229.1:0-1749 GCA_013151355.1 Gammaproteobacteria bacterium | reverse complement strand
CACCAGTGCAACCAGCAAAATGGATGTACCTAAAACCGGTTTCATTGCGAGTTTCATGAGCAAGCTCCTTATCTGTTCAAGAACAGTGAATGTAATATTTATTTTCTGTCGCAAGTGTAGAACCTATAGGCTACTCACAGGTCAAGCTTTTGGGTTTAACAAAGTCACCGATTCGATCAGGTGGCAGACAGAATCCCCGTCGGGCTGTCCATTGGGCATGGCTTTCCAGAGCAGCAAAGCGTCTTCCATGCGTGTTTGCAAAGCATTCAGGGCATCCAGTTTTATTTTATTTTCAACAATTCGGTGCTGCATCAGCTCACGCACCTGGGGACAGGGGGAATCACCGACCATGGAGTGATCAAGAATTTTGCCAATTTCCGCCAGAGTAAATCCCAGACTTTGCGCCTGGCGAATGAAACGCAGCCTGGTGACATCCTTGCCGGTGAATAATTTATAACCATTATGAGGATTCCGCTCGGGCTTCAACATTCCGATATGGACGTAATGACGTACCGTGTCAGGTGTAACTTCTGCCCGCTTTGCTAATTCACTGACTGTAAACATGGATGACTCCTATTTGTTCGAACGAATAACCATTTGATGTGCCACACCCTTACCCAGGTCGATTTCATTTTCGACAAGCAGGGTTTGCGGGTTGACCACCCAGATTTTTGGTGTTTTTCGGCTGGAAACATAAAGTTTGTTCAGCCCGGTAATGTACGCCAGGTGATACGGTGCAGGCGACAAATCAACCGTCATGATTTTTCCACTGGCAAGGTTTATCTTGCTGACAGTATTCGTGCCCTTGCTGGCGACAAACAACCAACTGCCATCATCAGATAAATCAATGCCGTGCACCTTCTTGCCCACGGACCAGGTTTTTATCACCTTGCCATCTGCCAAATCAACAGCAGAAACTGACCCGTCGGCCTTGTTGGCAACATAAAGAAACGTGTTGTCAGCACTGATAATCATGTGCTCTGGTTCTTTACCGACGTTGATTTCTCGCGTGACCTGCCATGTCCGGGTATCAATTTCACTCACCATGCCTGCCCCGGCGTTGCTGATATAAAGAAAATTCCCGTCGCTGGTAAACACGGCATAATTGGGCCATGTCCCGGTTTGCAGTGTGTTGATAACGGCCATTTTATCGAGATCAATAACCGAAATTCCTCCCGCTCCCGAATGTACCGCAATCGCAATTTTACCGTCGGGAGATACCGCTGTGTGATGAGTCAGGGCACGCACTTCGATACGACGCATGACCTGCCTGCGTTTGGCATGAATAATCGAAACATAGCTTTGAGTAGCGGTTTTATCAGCCTTGTCCCCGGCACCAGCATGGTGCGCAGCATGCTCGGCCTCACTCATCTTTTCGGGTCTGGCCGCGCCCTCTTTTTTTGTAACGGGTGCTTGCATACTGCCAGCAACCAGATATTCAGTATGACGACTGCTCGACAAACCATGGGCATTTTCCAGCTCATCAATTCGCCCAATAATTTTATCTGTGTCAGGGTCAATAATCACAACCTCATTGGTGTTTCCGGTGGGGACGTACACCAATGATTGTGCATTTGTGACAAGAGGGAATAACAACGTGAAGATTGGCAAATGTATCAGTATATTTTTCATCGTTAACGTCCTCATGTATATAAAAAATTAAAACCTGTGCAGGAATGAAAATACATTTTCTGATATTCCAGCGTATATTGCCCGGCCCCGGCCTCCATATCACAGACCGGACACTTG
>JAADIL010000014.1 GCA_013151355.1 Gammaproteobacteria bacterium | reverse complement strand
TGGGGCCGGAGTCATTGCCAAAAACCCCCTGCTTCCGCAATTCCGCACGCACGGCCAGCATCACATAAAAAATCACTCCGACACCGGCCAGATTTTTGCTGGGAAATTCGTCTCCCTGTTGATTGGGATTCACAATGGCCGCTGCCGCAGGCAGTTCATCGCCCTGTAAATGATGGTCCGTCACCAGCACACGCATGCCACGCTTGTTGGCAGCGGCAACGCCTTCGATGCTAGAGATACCATTATCTACCGTAACAATGAGGTCGGGATTACGTTCTGCCGCCACAGCGACAATTTCCGGCGTCAACCCGTAACCATATGCAAAACGATTCGGCACCAGGTAATCCACCTGTGTCGCGCCCAGCATGTGCAACGCACGCACCGCCAGCGCCGAGCTGGTGGCACCGTCGCAATCAAAATCGCCAACAATAAGGATACGCTGCTGTGAACTCACCGCCCCGGCCAGCAGGGCTGCCGCTGATTCGACCCCTTTTAACCGGTCCAGTGGCAACAGATGAGCAAGGCCGCGTTCCAGTTGCTGCGCAGACTCGATACCTCGCCAGGCATAAATGCGCGCCAGGACGGGATGCAGGCCTGTTTCGGCCAAAACAGCCATGCTGTCGGTGGAACGACGGTTAATGGTAATGCTCATGGTGTGCCCTTGGAGATCATGCCGATAACGGAGTAACAAATTTTTTGTGCACAGAAAAAAGGCCTGAACATTTTACTGATCAAGCCTCTTTCAATGACATTTTTGCAGGAAGAACTGGCTTACTCTGAACGGCTCGTCACTTCCAGCAGATGATAACCAAATTGGGTTTTAACCGGACCTTGCACTGTATTGAGGTCAGCACTGAAAACCACCTGATCAAATTCAGGCACCATCTGACCTGGGCCAAAAGAACCCAGATCACCACCTTGTGCGCCCGAGGGACAACTGGAATGTTCTTTTGCGACACCACCGAAATCGGCACCGCCTTCAATTTCATCCTTCAATTTCTGACATTGTTCTTCACTGGACACCAGAATGTGTCGCGCTGTTGCTTCCGCCATGATGTTCTCCACCGTAAAAAATTTGAAAATACCCGGTCCGGATCAATCCGGCCAGAGAAAAACCGCACGCAGTATAACAGAGCCCCACCCGGTAAAAATACGGGCAGGATAGTGAGCATAAATTAGCCACAGGGCGAATGTCAGGACGTTTGCGGAGCAGGCCGACCGGCAGACAGGGATTGGCGCTGATACCAGGCACGCACCAGCAACAGAGTCAGTAAAATAGCCGCATGGATCAACGGCAGCAGATAATCTGCTTTCACTAACCAGAGGTAGTGCAAAATGCCAAAGACGGCAATCACGTATATCAGTTGATGCAGCTGTCCCCAGCGTTTGCCGAGGCGACGCATCATGGCATTGGTAGACGTGACGGCTAACGGCACCAGCAATACAAAGGCACCGAAACCAATGGTGATATAGGGACGCTTGATGATGTCCTTGAGAATGTCCTCCCAGTCGAAAAACTGATCCAGCACAAGGTAGGTCAACAGGTGCAGACAGGCATAAAAGAAGGTAAACAGGCCCAGCATACGACGCACGCGCAACGGCCAACCCCAACCGAACAAACGCCGCAACGGCGTTGCTGCCAGGGTGATTAACAACAGGCGCAAGGTCCAGTCACCGGTACGATGTGTAATTTCCTCAATGGGATTGGCACCAAGCTGATCGGTGAAACCTGCCTGAATGCCGAAGACCAGGGGAAGCAGACAAGCCATAAAAACCAGTGGCTTTACAAATTTGGGGTTCACAAAAGGCTTCATACTGTGCATCACAATGATTCGTAGTTATTTCGTAGTTGTTAGTAGTTGTTAATAATTACGCCGCAAATCCATGCCTGAATACAGACTGGCCACCTGTTCTTCGTAACCATTAAACATTTTTGTTTTGCGTTTAAAAAACTCACCAATACGCCGTTCACGACCCTGACTCCAGCGCGGATGATCCACTTCAGGATTAACGTTGGCGTAAAAACCGTATTCCCGTGGCCCGGACAAATTCCAGGTGGTATTGGGCATTGTTTCCGTAAAACGAATTTTGACGATGGATTTGATGTTTTTGAAACCGTATTTCCAGGGCACCACCAGCCGAATCGGTGCACCATTCTGATTGGGTAATACTTTTCCGTATAAACCTACCGCCAACAACGTCAACGGATGCATGGCCTCATCCATACGCAGACCTTCCACGTAAGGCCAATCCAGCACTCCACGTTTTTGCCCCGGCATCTGCGCGGGATCATGCAAGGTTGTAAATTCCACATACCTGGCTTTCGATCCAGGTTTGAAACGTTTGATCAATGTACTCAGCGGAATGCCCACCCAGGGTATCACCATGGACCAGGCCTCCACACAGCGCATCCGGTAAATACGCTCTTCCAGTTGACTCTCTTTGATCAAATCCTCCAGTTGATAATCAGCAGGCTTTTCTACCTCGCCTTCCACGCGCACATTCCAGGGATCAGTCTTCAGTGTATGTGCATACTTCGCCGGATCTTCCTTGTCCGTGCCAAATTCGTAAAAATTATTGTAGCGGGTGATGTCTTTCAGTGAATTGACTTCTTCGTCTGTAGAAAACCCGGAGTTCTTTTTGAATTTCAGGGCCGCCATTTGTGCCGCCGCATCACCGGGAAACATCAGCCCTGGAAATGCCGCACCCGCAACGACGGCCAAAGCAGCGCGGGAACCCGTCTGCAAAAAGGCTCGCCGTTGATGATAAATTTTTTCATCCGTAATGTCGGATGTTTTGATGTCGTCAGGACGTTTGATCAGCATTGACATTCATTCCTCATTTTATTCCACAGCAGAATTGCAGATTATCCACGGGGCAAAAAAATGCACCAAAGATAATGTACTTTATCGTTACCCTTCCCGTATGGCCTGCATGAACTTATCATCAGGATAGCAGTCGGACCCAAAGCTATCACCATTAAAATTAGCGAACAATCAACAAGTTACAGGGTTTGCAACGACTACAATGCTTAACTCGGCCGGAATTCTGCGTTGAAAAACACAAGCTGCAACAAAATTAAGCCCGGATTAATAAAACCATGCCAGGCTGAGCAAGCCATGAAGAACACCACGTTGTGGAGCCTTGTGGCCGGACCGGGCAACCCATGTAAAAACGGCAAAATACCCTATAATCGTGCACCAAACTTGTCACAGCACTATCACACACAAACATATTTTCACGCACAAAACCTTTCGCCCAGCAAATGTCGAGGTTAGCCCAACATGTTTTCCCGTTTATCCACACTGTCGGTCACACTGCTCGTTTTCCTCACCTTACCGGCCTTCGCCGCAGAACCTGCTCCCGATTTCACTCTGCCTTCCTTCCCGGATAATACCGAAATCAACCTGAAGGATTTCAAAGGCCGTGTGGTGTATCTGGATTTTTGGGCTACCTGGTGCCCACCTTGTCGCAAATCCTTCCCATGGATGGATGAAATGCACGAACGTTACAAAGATGAAGGACTCAGCATCATTGCGGTTAGCGTGGATAAAAAACGCGAGTTAATCGCACAATTCATTAACAAAACAGAGTCAACATTTATTATTGCCCACGACGCCACCGGCGAGGTTGCCAAAATCTACAAATTACGCGCCATGCCCACCAGTTACCTGATCGACAGAAATGGCCAGCTGGTAATGACCCGCATGGGGTTTCGTTCCAGCGATAAAGACAAAATGGAAGCTGCCATTCAGGAACAACTGGAAAAATGAGCATGATAAAAACATTCCTGTTTTCAGCTTTTATCAGCCTTGTGCTGAGTGCATGCAGTCTGGAACCAGTGCAACCTTGGGACCGGGATTTACTGGCCCAACAAAAAATGCAGCTGGTCGCCGATCCGCTGGAAATTTATCTCGATGAACATACCTATTTCAGCAAAGAGGGCTCCAGCGGGGGACAAAGCGTGGGTGGTGGTGGCTGCGGATGCAATTGAAAAAAACACAACAAGGCCCACGTAATATTCGCCGTCAACTGGCGGTGGCCACGTGCAGTTTACTGGCCGGTGCCAGCCACGCAAGCAGCCTGATTGCCTCCGGCGATAACTGGAAAATTGACTCCGCACTATTGATTTACGCCGAAAAAGACCGTGTATCACTGGCGGAAGGCATATTGAACATCCGTAAAGAAATTGATGACGACGAATTTATCAATGCGCGCATCGTGACCGATGTATTGACCGGTTCTTCCCCTAATGGCGCTGTGCCTTCCAGCACTGCACAAACCTTTACCAATCCCTCGGGTAATTCAACTTATACCGAAGCAGCAAACACGACGCCGTTAAACCACACGTTCAAAGATTTACGCAATGCCTTGAGTGTAGACTGGGATACACCTTTAAACCGAAACCTGCGCGGCACCCTCGGCGGCAATATCTCCAGAGAATATGATTATCTGTCTACCGGAATTTCCGCCTCCCTCGCGCAGGATATTAACCAGCGCAACACGACGTTAAGCATAGGTTTCTCATTGAACAAGGATACCTGGGACCCGGTAGGAGGTGTGCCTGCCGGTTTTGCCGTTATGCCTGCCTTCCCTGGCAAAAAAACCATTAGTGGCAGCAATACCGACAAAACTGTTCAAGAAATACTATTGGGTGTTACGCAGGTCATCAACCGTCGCACACTGATGCAGGCAAATTACAGTCGGGGCCAGAGTGATGGTTACCTCACCGATCCGTATAAAATACTCAGCGTACTGGAAAATGACGGCAGCGGAAATTTACGCGGCACCAATCCTTATATTTACGAAAACCGTCCCGATCAACGAACTTATCAAAGCCTGTACTGGAAAGGTGTACATCAGTTCCCCAACGAAAATGTACTCAATGTGTCTTATCGGTACTTTTGGGATGACTGGGGAATTCAATCGCATACGGTTGACCTGCGTTACCGTTTTGATTTCGACGGCGGCCATTATCTGCAACCACACTTGCGTTATTATCAACAGGGTGCCGCTGATTTTTACCGGCAAACACTCATCGATGGCGAAGAAACCACTTTGTCATATGCCAGTGCCGATTACCGGCTGGGGGAATTTGTTACGCAAACCATTGGCCTGAAATATGGCTTTGAATTCAAAAACGGGGCTGAAATCAATTTCCGTGCAGAAATGATCACCCAAAAAGGTAAAGACCGTAGTGCAGATGCTGTCGGTATATTGCAAAATCAGCAACTGTTCCCGGATAACGAGGCTTATCTTTTACAGGGGGGACTGTCGCTGGATTCCGACATGGTGATTAAATACATTATGCGTCTTTTCAAATAGAAAAAAGTCGTGCCAGATCTCGAACGCAGGGCAGATTATTTTGTTGGCCATTTTGAGGCTATGGCCAGCAACTGCGAAGTGCTGATCGATACCGAAGATAAAAACCTGGCACAGGAAATAACCCGTCTTGCCGCTGCCGAAGTCTGTCGTATTGAACAAAAATACAGTCGCTACCGTGACAACAATATTCTGCACCGGATTAACCAGGGTGCAATCACCAGGGTTGATGAAGAAACCGCCCGCCTGCTGGATTACGCACAACAGCTTTATCAATTAAGTGAAGGGCAATTTGATGTCACTTCCGGCGTGTTACGTCGGGCCTGGCATTTTGATGGCAGCGATAACATTCCCTCGGCCGCCCGGATTAAAGCCCTGCTGCCGCTGGTCGGCTGGGAAAAAGTGCAATGGTATAATCCACAAATTCAGCTGGAAAAGGGAATGGAAATTGATTTCGGCGGCATCGGCAAAGAATATGCTGCGGATCGTGCAGCGTTGATGATCAGCACATTTGTTGCCGGGCAATCTGACACGCATGCATGCAGTACCCCGGTATTAATTAATCTTGGCGGAGACCTGGCCGTCACCGGGCCTCGTAAAAATGGCAATGGCTGGCAGGTCGGTGTCAATTCTGGCGCATCAACAATGTCGCCACAAGCCGCTGACTTTTCACTCAAACAAGGAGGCGTTGCCACCAGCGGCGATGCAAACCGCTATCTGGAAAAAGAGGGTATGCGCTACAGCCATGTACTGGACCCGCGTACCGGATGGCCTGTAAAGAATGCCCCTGCCTCCGTCACGGTGGTTGCGGCCAGCTGTACTGATGCTGGCATGCTCAGTACCATGGCGCTGTTATATGGTCCGCAAGCCGAGGATTTCTTGCGCGAACAAGACGTGCCCTGGTGGTGCCAGTGGCATAACAAAGAATACCTGCTATAAGTCTGTTGGCACCCGGGTTCAGCTAAAATGTGGATTAAGGGCCAAGAGGGTGTTAAACACTTTTTACTGAAAACACCGTCATTTCGTCTGTTTTTAGCCGGAATCCAGGAGCTTAAGCCCCCGGATAATCGTCCCGGTGTATTGGGAGGTTATGTTGTCGTAGTACTGACGAGTGGCGAGTTATAAACGCAGAGGTCGCAGAGACGCAAAGGACGCAGAGAAAAACACTAAAAACTTTCTAAAAACTTTGCGCCCTCTACGTCTTTGCGATCTCTGCGTTAAATACTCGGTGATTTTTTAAAAACAGGTGTTTTTAGCACTTAATTCACATTAAAGAGCTCTCTCCTTTCTGCCGCTACCTGGCAAGGATATTGACCTCACGATCACCCAAAAGGATTGGACATGGCAAATGCAGACATCGGCCTCATCGGCCTGGCGGTAATGGGACAAAACCTGGTATTGAATATGGCTGACCACGGCTTTACCGTCGCCGTCTACAACCGCACCACATCAAAAGTGGACGATTTCACCGCTGGCCCGGCAGCCGGAAAATCCATCATCGGCACCCACTCTCTCGAAGCATTTTGCCAGTCACTGAAAGCGCCCAGACGCATCATGTTAATGGTGAAGGCTGGCAGCCCGGTGGATGATTTTATCGAATTATTAAAACCCCACCTTGATGAAGGCGACATTATCATCGATGGCGGCAACTCCTTGTACACGGACACCCAGCGACGTGTCGATACGCTTGCCAGTCAAGGTCTGCGCTTTTTGGGCGTGGGCGTCTCTGGTGGTGAAGAAGGTGCGCGTCACGGCCCGTCGTTAATGCCAGGTGGCGATTCCGCAGCCTGGCCTGCCGTAAAAGATATTTTTCAGGCCATCTCTGCCAAAGTAGATGGCGAGGCCTGCTGCCAATGGATGGGCGAAGGTGGTGCAGGCCACTATGTGAAAATGGTGCACAACGGCATCGAATACGGTGATATGCAATTGATTTGCGAAGCCTACCAATTATTGCGTGAAGGCCTGAGTATTCCCTTTGAGGATTTACAGGGCATCTTCACACAATGGAACGAGGGCGTACTGGATTCCTATTTGATCGAAATCACCCGCGATATTCTCGGCGTGCGTGACGATGACGGTGAGCCATTGGTGGACAAGGTGCTGGACACCGCCGGACAAAAAGGCACTGGCAAGTGGACCGGCATTAATGCACTGGAAAGCGGCATTCCGCTCACACTCATTGGCGAAGCGGTGTTTGCACGTTTTCTCTCGGCACTGAAAGAGCAGCGCGTACAGGCCTCTGCGCAGCTGCAAGGCCCGGAGTCCGGCGCAAGCGATGCACCCTCCTCGATGACTCAGGACATTCATGACGCCTTGTATGCCTCAAAGATTATTTCCTACGCGCAGGGTTTCATGCTCCTGGCCAGCACGTCTGACGAAAAAGGCTGGAACCTCAACTACGGCAATATCGCCCTGGTATGGCGCGGTGGCTGTATTATTCGCAGCCGCTTTCTCAACAATATCAAACAGGCATTTGAAACTGATCCCGGGTTAAGCAATTTGCTGTTAGACGATTTTTTCCGCGATGCCATTCATGCGTCACAAACCGGCTGGCGCAACGCTGTCCGGTTTGCGGTAAGCACGGGCATCCCTGCTCCGGCCTTTTCCTCGGCACTGGCCTTTTATGACGGCTACCGTTCGTCCACCCTCCCCGCCAACCTGTTGCAGGCACAACGGGATTATTTTGGCGCGCACACCTACGAACGTATCGACAAGCCGCGTGGCGAGGTTTTCCACAGCGACTGGTCAGGAAAGAACTAACCATGACAAATGAACCCTGCACTTATATTATTTTCGGCGCGACGGGTAATCTTTCCCGACTCAAATTAATGCCCGCACTGTATCACCTGGAGGCCGAAGGACGACTGCCTGACGGCACCATGATTATGGCCGTTGGTCGTCGTGAAATGGACAACCAGGGCTGGCTGGATGAATTACGTGGCATGTTGGTGGACAAGGCACGCGGAGGACTGGATGAAAGCGTGTTTCAGCGTTTCAGTGCTCGCATGCAATATCACCGGGGTGATTTGAACAAGGAAGCGCTCTACGAAGGTATTCGCAGCACTCTCGAAAACGACAATCATTTTTCAAAAAACTGTGCCATTTACATGGCCCTGCAACCCGCACAGTTCGGTGTTGTCATCGATAAACTCGCCGAAGCAGAATTACTTGACGAAGCACACGGCTGGCGACGCATTATTATCGAAAAACCTTTTGGTTATGATCAGGACAGTGCGCAAATGCTGGAGAAACGCTTGCACCGGCATTTGCGCGAAGAACAGATTTATCGCATTGATCACTACCTGGGCAAAGGCACCGTGCAGAATATTCTGGTTTTTCGTTTCGCCAATGTGATGCTGGAGCCTCTGTGGAATCGAAACTACATTGATCATGTGCAGATCACCCATTCCGAAACAATGGGTATCGGTGGACGAGGCGACTATTACGATCACTCTGGCGCATTGCGTGACATGATCCAGAGCCATCTCATGCAACTGTTAACTCTGGTGGCCATGGAACCTCCAGCAGCCATGGATGCGGAATCATTACGAGACGAAAAGGTAAAAGTACTGAAGGCTATCCGGCCTATCCCTACCAGCGCCGTGCACGCGCAATCCTTTCGTGCGCAATACGGCAACGGTCGCATTGATGATCAGGCCGTTCCGGGATATCTTGAAGAGGATAGAATAGCCGAGCATTCCACTACGGAAACCTACGCCGCGATGAAGTTGTACATCGACAACTGGCGCTGGCGTGATGTACCTTTTTACTTGCGCACCGGAAAGCGCATGGCAGAAACCAAGTCTGCCATCAGCATTCGTTTCAAACAACCCCCGCAACATTTGTTTCGCAACACACCCGTTGAGCAAATGAAACCGGACTGGGTGATCATTGGCATTCAACCCAAGGAATGTCTGCGCATCGAGATGCAGGTGAAAGAACCCGGACCCAGCATGAAAACACGCACCATCAGTCTGGATGCCAGCCTGCGCACAGAAGATGAAGAATCCTATGATGCCTACGAAGATTTGTTGCTCGACGTTATCAAGGGTGACCAAAGCCAGTTCCTGCGCTTTGATGAAGTGGACGGTGCCTGGAAGGTGGTAGACCCCGTGTTACGCGTATGGGCCACCGAGCGTGACTACATCCCGACTTATCCAGCCGGGACCTGGGGACCACAGGAAACACGCCGTTTGTTTGAACGTGAAGATCAGTTTTGGCGGCATTCGCTGGAGCCGGATGGCGAATAAATACTACCTGAATCCTGAAAGTGATCCTGCTTGCGCAGTGCAAGATATTGATTCGTAGAGCGAATGATGGCTTTGAGCGCAATTCCTTATTGTGATTACCGAAAAGTGTCATCTCGCTATACGGGTCAAGAGCTTGCGCTGAGTAAGTGCGAACACTTGCAGGATTTAGGCACCATAAGAAACTTCTAATAAAGTGAACCCCTGATTAATAAATTCGTGAAACGCAATTTTGCGATTGAAACATCCTTGTTCTACATCACTAATTTCACTAAAAAAAACATCTACTTACTGTTGTTGGCATCAACAAATCCCGCCATTAACTGCAATTTGCAATTTACATCTCGTCTGAAAACATCCGCTATTGATGATCCAGAACATTTCAGTCTGTCATTTCGCCAATCTGTGAAAAATCAAAAATTCCTTAATAAAACCCCTGACTTACAGTCATTTCGACACTACGGCAACAATACATCCCGTCTTTCTGTCGGTATCAACATATTTGCGGTACACTTGCCACTCTGCTGTACTGCAACATAATTTTTGCACCCGAAAAATTCCATGTTACTTATTGCAGGGACATTGACTCTGTACTGCGTACAGTGCATCGTCAACGTACTCACTCCACATTCTTAACCGTAGAAGGAACTATTGTGACTAATCAACCTGAACCCACTTTTGCAGCTGGACTCTCCACAAACCCCACCGTATTCATCGTAGATGACGATGATGCCGTACGACATGCATTACAGACGCTGGTAAAGTCTATGGATATCCAGGCTTGCGCTTTTGCCGACGTACAATCATTTCTTGATGCCTATGACCCGGAGCAACCTGGTTGTCTGGTACTGGATGTACGCCTACCACAATTAAGCGGGCTGGAATTACAGGAATATCTGCAACGGCAAGGTATAAAAACACCGGTTATTTTTGTCTCCGGACACAGCACCGTTTCCATGGCAGTACGCACCCTCAGAGCAGGCGCTATCGATTTTCTGGAAAAACCTTTTGATGACCAGGCCCTGCTGGACAGTATCCAGCGCGCACTGGAATGCGACCGACGCATACGTCTGGACGAGCAATGGCGAAAAAATATATTGCAATACCTTGACCAACTGTCACGCCGCGAAGAAGAAGTGTTACGCCTGTTAATTCAGGGGAAAGCCAACAAGGCCATCGCCCACGAAATGAGTCTCAGCACAAAAACCATAGAAACACATCGTGCACACATTATGCGCAAACTGGGGGTCAACTCTCTGGCAGGACTGGTATGGATGGCACTGACATCCGGTGAATATCATGAGATACCAGAACACTTGCCCTTTCCGTTACCAAAACAAAATCCGGCCTTGTTGTCGTTACGTCAATAGCAGCAGCCTGTTTCACGGAAAAGGTCAGCTGAAGTAAAAAGCTACCGATGTAAGTCATGAGTGAGAATTTCAAGCCCCAAAGATCCGGCTTTTTCGCTCAGGCTTACTCGGCTATTCCCTTCCTGAACTAACGTTTGCGTTTGACAAATTTTTTCAACCGCTGACGTTTGTCAATCTGACGTTTGCTCAGCTTGTTTTTCCTGCCTTCAAACGGGTTAGTGCCTGTCTTGAAATCAATACGCACCGGCGTACCTTCCAGCTTGAGCACCTTGCGAAACGTATTTTGCAGATAACGCCGATAAGCATCCGGCACGTCTTTGGTCTGGTTACCGTGAATCACTATCATCGGCGGATTGCGTCCACCCTGATGGGCATAACGTAATTTAATGCGCCGACCACGCACCAGTGGTGGCTGATGATTATCCACGGCCTTTTCCAAAATACGTGACAGCTCCGGCGTGGAGAAATGGCGCGTCGCAGAAACATAGGCTTTCTGAATCGGTTTGAACAAATCACCCACACCGGTACCATGCAATGCCGAGATAAAAAACAGCTTTGCAAAATCGACAAACTGTAACTTGCGCCCCAATTCGTATTTCACCCGCTCCCGTTCCGAGACTTCCAGTCCATCCCATTTGTTAACGGCAATCACCAACGCCCTGCCTTCATCCAGCACAAAACCCAGCAAATGCGCATCCTGGTCGCTGATGCCTTCGTGGGCATCGATCACCAGCACCACCACATGCGCACGCTCAATGGCTTGCAGTGCCTTGATCACGCTGAATTTTTCCAGTTTGTCATGCACTTTTTTACGCCGCCGCACGCCGGCTGTATCAATAAAGGTATATTTTTGGCCGCGACGCTCAAAGGGAACAAAAATACTGTCGCGTGTGGTACCGGGCATATCAAAAACCAGTACGCGCTCTTCACCCAGAATACGGTTGATCAGTGTTGATTTCCCTACATTGGGCTTGCCTACGATGGCGATTTTAATGCCCAGGTCTTCTTCATCTTCTTCGGTGTCGGATTCAGGCAATTCCGGCAAAATTTCTGCCATCAAATCGCGCACCCCGCCTCCCTGGCTGGCCGTAATACCCAGCGGGTCTCCCAGACCAAGCCGATAAAAATCGGCGATAACCACAGCCAGCTCCGCACCATCAATTTTGTTAACCACCAGATGCACTGACTTGTTTGCCGAGCGCAGGCGTTTGGCAATTTCCTGGTCACCTGAAACCAGACCATCACGCGCATCCACCAAAAACAACACCACATCGGCTTCTTCAACCGCCAGCCAGACCTGGCCTGCCATCAGCTCGTCGATGCCCTCTTTCTCACCACTGAGACCACCGGTATCCACTACCAGATAGGGGTAATCACCCACACGGCCCTCACCATATTTCCGGTCACGCGTGAGACCAGGCTGATCAGCCACCAACGCATCACGCGAACGCGTCAAACAATTAAATAAAGTGGATTTGCCGACGTTAGGACGACCAACAAGTGCGATAACCGGTTTCATAATAATTTACATGCCTATCCACAAAACTCAGTTTAAAAAATAACCGGCTCTGTTTTCGTAGGGTGGGCATTGCCCACCAGTTGTGCCTTATTCAAACCCGAAGGAGGCGTAACAAAATAACCTGGATATCCAGGAGTCTGTCGGACTCCTGGCCATCCATTCATCTCGCTCAGCGTCATTATCCGAACTTGAAATATAGACATATTCCTGCGTTCAAACATCTTGCCGGGCAAGCACCTGAATACCCAATGTCATTAGTTAACAAATTGCGGTATAGCGCAGGTGGGCGGTGCCCACCCTACCCGGAAATTGTGTTTTTTCAGAAGAAAGGCCTGATGATTTATTTTGTGGCGGCTTGTTCTGAAACGGTTTGTTTTAAAAGGGAAAATGCGGCCAACGCACCGGTATTGTCACGCACATACAGTGTATCGGCAGCCACCAGCGGAGAAACACTGACCGAGCGGTAAACCTCCTCGGCGGGCTCGTCACTATCCCAGACATAGCGCATGGTTGACCACACCCTGTCGAGACTTTTTCGGGCTACAAAATCACCGTCGTCCCGTGATAACCAGTGTACAAAACCATCATAGTCAGCAACCACCACCGTATTCCCCTGCACCACCGGCACACTCAGTTCCCGCCCCAGCAGGCTGTCCTGCCGCCACAGAGTTGCGCCCGTGCGCCCGTCCAGTGCCCACACCCTGCTGGTCGCATCGGTGATGAAAATCTGCTCCCCGCTCACCGTCAGACCGGTATACGACGACATGTCTCGTGCCCACAATACATTGCCATCCGCAATGGAAACCGCCACCACCCGTCCCTGATAGCTGCTCACATACACCACACCATCGACGGCACGAAACAGGCCATCAATATCGACCAGGCGTTCCAGGTCAGTACGTCCGTGCGGTACAGCGATAGTGGTCTCCCATAACAACTCACCGGTGGCCAGACTGAGGCTCAGCAAGCGCCCGTCAGAAAACCCGGCCAGCACAGCCTCATTCACAACCAGGGGCTTACTGGTACCCCGCAGGGTCAATTTCGGGATGCTGCGCTCATACGACCACAGTTTTTTACCGGTAGCGGTCTTGTACACACTGATTCTGCCATCGATCGACTGCACAACCACCAAATCTCCCACCACAACAGGCGTAGCCAGCATTTCGCTGCTGATCCGCTGACGCCAGCGTTCGGTACCATCATCTTTATCCAGAGCCACCAGCTCTGCCTCGCGTGTACCCACAAACAGCAGGTCTTCGCCAACACCGGGACCACCGGTCAGCGCTTCGCCCATGCTGACTTGCCACAGCACCTCACCATTTCCTGTTGCATGCGCAGCCACATCCCCCCTGCGGCTTGCGACATAAATCTTTTTGTCTTCAGTGCTACCCGTATCAATCACTACGGGTAATTGCGCATGCGCGTACTCCGGCACATCACCGGTTGATTTTGCCCAAAGCGCCCTGACCGGCACACTCGTGTTGATCGTGTGCAACGGCGTTGCATCTGAATAATCCTTTGGCGATGAGCCACAGGCAACCAGTAACAGGCCGAGCACCATCACCAGCATCAGACATATTTTTTTCATACGCAACAACGTCACCCAACGAGCCATAAAATCGTTCATGATTACGACACGTCACCCGAAACCGGCTGTCCGAGGTCGTCCAGCTTCATTTGCAACAACTCGCGCCCACGCGCTCCCGGCGCCGCACTGGCCAGTGCGCGCATAAATGCCGTGCGTGCAGATTCCGGCTGCCCCATGGCCACATAAATATCGCCCTTCAATTGCTCGTACGTTGATTCGTAAACCCCTGCATCAATACCATTAAGAAAACTCAGAGCATCATCATATTTTTTTTCTGCCACCATCAGTTTGGCCAAACGCAAACGTGCTTCATGGCGCACAGCATCATTTTCGCTATTATCCAGTGCCCAACGCAAATGCGCGCTGGCAGCGGCTGCATCACCACTCTCCTGTTTAACTCTGGCCATCGCCAACGCAGCCAGTGAAGCGTAGGCGGTATCTGAAAACTGCCCCAACAACTGGGCACCCTGTACCGCCGCATCATCATTTTTACCTTGCGATACATTTTCCAGCATCATTTGATAAACCGCAGATGCCGCTTCTGAGTAGTGTTGCTGATTATCCAGCCAGGCACGGCCACCCCATAAGGCACCCACACCGATAACCACGCCACCGATCAGTGACCATTTATTTTCATCCCACCACTTTCTGATGGCGGCGACCTGTTGTTCTTCTGTTGTGTATATGTCCACGGTACTCTCCGTACATTAATCTGGCGGTTTTCCACCAAAAATTTATTGCAATCAATTACACCCGGGTTCTGCAAGCTTTCTTGCCAACCACGCTGGCAAATCACCCTGCGCCATGGTTTCCTGGTGTTGGGAGTGCTCGCCACGCAAAAACTTGATGCTCACCGTTTTTTGCGCCACTTCATCATCACCCAGCACCAGCGCAAACTGTGCGCCGCACTTGTCGGCCTTTTTAAACTGACTTTTAAAACTGCCACCCCCGCAGTTTGTCATAATGCGTAACGCCGACACGGCACCACGCAACTGCTCGGCCAGCAACACGCCTTTTTTCTGCGCGGCCTCTCCCACCAAAACCAGATAGAGATGCGGTCTGTTGTCGGGCTGGAGGTTTTCACGCACCAGTTCCAGCAAGCGTTCCAGCCCGATGGCAAAACCGGCAGACGGTGTTGCCTTGCCACCCAACTGCTCCACCAGACCATCAAACCGGCCACCCGCACAGATTGTACCTTGTGCGCCCAGTTGATCCGTTACCCACTCAAATACCGTGCGACTGTAATAATCCAGCCCGCGTACCAGACACGGGTTAACACGATAAGCAACACCTGCGTCATCCAACAGACCGCACAGGGTCTCAAAATGTTCACGCGACTCATCGTCAAGATGTGCCATCAATTTAGGCGCATCGGCCACGACATCCCGTAGCGCAGGATTTTTTGTATCCAGGATACGCAACGGGTTGCTTTCCAGACGCCGCAGACTGTCTTCGTCGAGTTTGTCCTTATGCTGCTCAAAATAATGGACCAGTTCCTTGCGGTATGCCGCGCGCGATTCGCGCGTGCCCAGCGAATTCAGTTGCAGCTCAACATTATCCAAACCCAGCTGCTGCCATAGACGCGCAGTCATTAAAATCAGCTCGGCATCCAGATCCGGGCTGGCCATGCCAAAGGTTTCGACACCCACCTGATGGAACTGCCGATAACGCCCCTTCTGTGGTCGTTCGTGACGAAACATCGGCCCCATGTACCACAGGCGCTGCAACTGATTGTGCAACAAACCGTTCTGAATGGCCGCACGTACACAGGGCGCAGTGCCTTCCGGGCGCAGGCTCAGCTTGTCACCATTACGATCCTCGAAGGTATACATTTCCTTCTCGACAATATCGGTGACTTCACCAATAGATCGTTTAAACAATTCTGTTTTTTCCACAACGGGAAAACGGATTTCCTGATAACCATAACGGCCCAGCAAATCACGAATAACGGATTCCAGCTTTTGCCAATAAACCGTATCTTCCGGCAGGATGTCATTCATGCCACGAATGGCCTGGATTATTTGTTGCGCCATAATTATTTTAATCTTGCCGCCAACTACGGTGTAACCTGCTGAATGTTAATGTTTCCAAAAGCATCGGGGTTTTCCAGTCGCCTCTTGACTTCGGCGCGCACTGCCCGTTCCAGCTCATCCAGCAATTCTTCGTTATTCACTTTGTGATCCGGTTTGCCGTCAACATAAAGCAGGTTCGGTTCACCACCGGCCAGCCCGATATCCGCCTCACGCGCCTCACCCGGCCCGTTCACCACACAGCCAATCACCGCCACGTCCATGGGTTCCAGGATATCTTCCAGCCTTTCTTCCAGCGCGTTAACGGTTGAAACCACATCAAACTGCTGGCGCGAGCAGGAAGGACAGGCAATCAGATTGATGCCCTTGCTGCGCACATGCAGGCTTT
>JAADIL010000081.1 GCA_013151355.1 Gammaproteobacteria bacterium | reverse complement strand
CGGGCGCGTTTATCGCCTGTGCGCAAATGGGTGTACCGGTGTTGGTGGATGGTTTCATCGCCAGCACCGCTGCACTGGTGGCAACCCAACAATGTGATGGTGTTGGTGACTGGTTGTTGTACGCACACGCTTCGGCTGAACCTGGCCATAAACACATTATGAAAGCATTACAGGCGGAGCCACTGCTCGATATAGGGATGCGCCTGGGTGAAGGAAGTGGAGCGGCCGTCGCCGTCCCTTTGCTACGCATGGCTTGTGCCCTGCATAATGGTATGGCGACATTTGCTGAAGCAGAGGTTTCCGGAAATTTGTAAATTTCTCGACAATACACAGACCATTATCGACCTGTTGCGCCATGGCGAAACCGTCGGTGGGTCGCGTTTTCGTGGCAGCATTGATGATGCCCTGACGGAAAATGGCTGGTTGCAAATGGATGCGGCGATAGCTCAAGCAATGAAAAACCACTCGCAAACATGGAATCGTATTATCAGTTCCCCATTGCAACGTTGCGCAGACTTCGCGCACAAACTCGGTCAGCAACATTCATTGCCGGTAAATCTCGATACACGTTTTAAAGAAATACACTTTGGTTGTTGGGAAGGGCGTACCGCCGCCGAATTGATGAGCACAGATGAAGATGCTCTGACACAGTTCTGGAATGACCCGGTGCAGAATACACCCCCCGAAGCAGAACCATTACTGGAATTTGAACAACGTGTATTATTGGCCTGGACTGATCTCCTGCGGGATTACCGGGGTGAACGCATTCTGCTGGTTACCCATGGTGGAGTGATGCGTGTATTGCTTTGTCATGTTCAGCAACGCCCCATTAAACAGTTGTTGGAAATCGAAGTGAAACATGCAGCGTTAAAACAATTGCGGATTCCAGAATGATGCGTCCATTTCTCATTGCATTACAATTTCTCACACGTATTCCCGTGCGCCTGAAAGACACCCCGAACGAAAAGCAAATTGCTTCTTCACAGTTGTATTATCCATTAGTCGGTTTATTGATCGGAGTAGCACTCGTCCTGCTTGCCTGGGTGTTACAGGATGTGCCGACAATGCTGAATGCTGCCATTGTGCTGACAGCCTGGGTGCTCATCAGTGGTGGTCTGCATTTGGATGGTCTTGCTGACAGTGCCGATGCCTGGGCTGGTGGGCTGGGTGATCGTGACAAAACCCTGGCCATTATGAAAGACCCGTCTTGTGGTCCCGCGGGTGTGGTCAGCATTGTATTGTTGTTGCTGCTGAAATTCGCGGCCTTGCATGCTCTGCTTGAAGCATCTGCATCGGCTTCATTGTTCAGTTTACCGATGCTGATGATACTAATCGCGCCGATGCTGGGCAGAACCATACCGTCACTGTTATTTCTCACCACATCCTACGTTCGTCAGAATGGTCTGGGTTCTGCACTCGTTACCGATTTGCCGCGCCGTGGTTTGATTTTTGTCATTGCTATTGTTACTGGCAGCGTATTGTTATTGGCAGGTGGTACCGGCTTGTGGTTATTGCTTGCAGTAGTGATTGTATTTGTATTGTCACGACACTTGATGATTCAACGCATTGGCGGTGTGACGGGGGATGTTGCAGGTGCATTGATTGAAATCGTCGAAACAGGTGTATTGGTTTGTGCGGTGTTGTTTTTATGAGTAACAAACTTGTGGTGTCGCGAAAAGTAGTTGCGAGATAGTTTTTTGTATCGTTGTTTTAAAACTCAGGGTTTGCGGAATGTTGAGTTGGCATAATGATACTCTGAGAATAGGGTTTGGGTGGAAAAACAAGCCGGATATGCCTTAATAGTCCTTCAGTATCAAGGTGTCAGGTCAAATTGAGCTGTTTTACATGATTATTGGGTAAATTTTCCTGATTTTTTGTTCAATGCTGTGGGTAGCATAGCAAGCGAGCTTGATACTAATGAGTTATACGGTAGTGAGAATGTGAGTTTTATTTATGAAGGAAATAATCGAATTAGCAACCAAGCGACTCAAGTTAAGGCAATGGAAAGAAAGTGATTATCTACCGTTTTCTGAAATGAATGCTGATCCTGTTGTAATGAAATATTATCCAGGCACTTTGAGTGTTGACGAAAGCAATGCTATGGCAAATAAGCTTCAAGGCTTAGGGACGTGCACGCAATAACATCCCGATCTTGCATCTCATCTTCAGCCCGTCTTTGCCCGTTCTTCAATCACAAAAGCTTGAAATAGAACAACTATTCCTGCATTTTTGTTCAATCAGAACGAACAAATACAGACTAAATATGAGCGCCAGATCGGGATGTTATTACGTGCACGTCCCTTAATCTCTGATCAGTTGTGGGGGTTTTGGGCCGTTGAAACAAAAAGTGAGAATGAATTTATTGGTTTTGTTGGGTTACATAAACCAACTTATGATTTGCCTGTTACGCCCTGTGTAGAGATCGGTTGGAGAGTATGTAATAAATATTGGGGAAAAGGTTATGCTACCGAAGCAGCCCAAGAGTCCTTGAGATTTGCATTTGAAGAGCTGAAATTGAGTGAGGTTTACTCATTCACATCAGTTTCCAATACAAGATCATGGTCTGTAATGGAACGCCTGAAAATGGAAAATACAAAAAATAATTTTGAACATCCCATCATTCCCGAGGGACATCCATTGAGGGAGCATGTTTTGTATAAAATTACGTCAGGGCAATGGGGTAAAAATACCGTATAACAACGTTATATTTTTTTGAGAGTCTAGAAATTCAACATTTAGTTAATTAGTGCCAGCCCGAAAACTCCGGAAACGAGCCACGATTTTGGGCAAAGTTAATCTCTTTGGGTTTAATTCCCCGCAGCTTGCTGCGTAAATTTTTTGTTTAAACGCGTAAGCGTTTGAACTGGCAGTGTAATACCTCGCTTCGCGTAGCGAAGTCGAACGAAGCGAGATAGCTTGCTGCGGGGTTGTTTATTTCGCTGTTGGAAAAACTGCGGTGAGTTTAACTTTTTATGGGTGTTATATGTTTGCACATCATAGAAGTTTTCAATCTGTTGTAATATATGTTCAATATTTTTAATGTGGCGACTGAAGTACACCAGTGTTGCTCCATAACCGGCACTTCCCACACTGGCAATATTGCCGAGCAGTTGGTAGTTGTCGACAATAATTTGCCTGTCGGTTTCGGAAAGCTCTGCCAGTTTCTGATCAACCAGGGCAGCGAGCGGCATCTATTAGATCAGCCTCGAAGCGGCTGCACTGTTGGCTGTTCGGCGGTGTGATAATAATCAGTTGACCTGCTTCTGCCTGGCCATTTTTCAGGTGACTGTTAATGGCTTTGAAATGCTCAATCGCCAGCGCCGAAGGGTAGGTGTAAAGCGAACCGATTAATGCATCAACATAGTCTGTGATTCTTTCGCAAACGGGTAATATATTTCATCCGGGATGGCCTCGGCTGAAGTGGTCATGAGTATATCTCCCTGTTTTCGTTTAATTCAGGTACTGCTTTATTCACCGGCCCGGGTATTGGTTTTCCTCTGGCCGAGGCGCGAACAGTTGTGCAGTCGCTGTCGGGTTTGACGGAAAATAAAGATGTAAATAGGTTGCGTGCAAACGCTTGTCACGAAAAACCGGCTCACCACGACGCCCGGGGCGCGCACCTTCGCTGGTCGCGATGGGTGTTAACGCGCTTTCCAGCTTTGAATAATGAAACGTGTGTCCGCGCAAACTTCCTTCCGGTAACTCAATGCGATGCAAGCCAAGATTGCCCAGCTTTTTCAGCATGGTGGCATGGCCGGGTAGCAGACCCACCATATTGGCTGACTGCCCGTTCACGTCTGTGAGTGATTCGAACAGATAGAGCATGCCACCACATTCGGCGACGACGGGTTTTCCGGCATGATGATGGGCCTGAACAGCGGCTTTCATGGACTGGTTGGCTGCGAGCTGCTCCAGGTGTAATTCAGGGTAGCCACCGGGCAGGTAAAGCGCATCAGCTTCCGGCAGTGTGTCGTCATCAAGCAGCGAAAAAAACTCCAGCTTCGCGCCCAGCATGCGGAGCAAATCCAGATTGGCACGGTAAAGAAATGCGAATGCCATATCCCGTGCGATGGCGATGCGAATACCTTCCAGATGAGAAGGGTAGTCTGTTGTTTGTGGTGCACTGAACGCTACGAGGTTTGGCAGGGTACCAACAACCCCCTGGAGCGCAGCGGCGGCCTGTTCGATACGGCATCAAGATCTTCAATTTCGGCTGCCTGCACCAGGCCAAGATGCCGGTCAGGCAGGGCAATGTCAGCATCACGCTTTAACCAGCCAATTGTCGTTAGCCCGTGTGGTAAACTTTCTTCCAGCATCTGGTAATGACGTTCGCTGGCGACACGGTTGGCGAATACCCCGGCGAAGGGAAGCCCCGTGCGATAACTGGCCAGCCCGTGAGCCAGAGCGCCAAAAGTCTGCGCCATGGCGCTGCCGTCAATCACTGCGAGCACCGGAATACCGAATAGCGTAGCGAGATCGGCGCTGGAACGCTCACCATCAAACAATCCCATCACACCTTCGATCAGAATCAGATCGGCTTCACCGACTGCCTCATACAGGAGCTGACGACAATGATTTTCATCACCCATCCACAAATCAAGCTGATACACCGGAGTGCCCGAGGCTTGTTCCAGTATCATCGGGTCGAGAAAGTCAGGGCCGGTCTTGAACACACGTACCCTGTGTCCCCGGTTGCGATAGTATCGCGCAAGGGCGG
>JAADIL010000225.1 GCA_013151355.1 Gammaproteobacteria bacterium | reverse complement strand
CATGAATTTTTCTCACACAGCAATTCGACGCGCCATGCTTTGGCTACCCCTACCGGTAGTTAAGGTCACTTGTCTGTGTGAGCCGGAGAATTCATCAAGTTAGTTTTATTTTTACCCCGAATTCTACAGGCCGCAGATCGAAAGACTGCGGCCTTTTTTGTTTTTGAGTTTTTTAACGGGTTTAGCGTAACCAGGAGAGGAGTATGTCATGTCCGTGCCTGCGGCATTTTTGGGAGTAGTGCTGATTTGGTCAACGACGCCGTTGGCTATTCAGTGGAGCAGCGAGGGTTGGGGTTACCTGTTTGGTATTTCCGGACGTATGGTGTTGGGCGCATTGGTGTGTGCCGTGTTGCTGCAAATTCTCAAACCCGGTCTACCATGGCATCGTGAAGCACGTAATACTTATTTCGCGGCAGGTATCGCTATTTATGGTGCCATGCTCAGTGTTTATTGGGGCGCGCAGTTTATTCCTTCCGGCTTGATCGCGGTGTTATATGGACTTAATCCGCTATTGACCGGTGTGGTTGCTGCCATATTGTTGGGAGAAAAGAGCTTCACACCGGGCAAGTTGATGGGCATGGCTTTGGCTTTTACCGGGCTGTTGAGTATTTTTTCTGACGATATTATGTTGCACGACGATGCCTGGCTGGGAGTGATGGCGGTTTTATTTTCGGTAATGTTGCATAGTATCAGTGGTGTGTGGGTCAAGCGCATCGGTGGTGGCTTGCCAGGCCTGACGGTTACCAGTGGTGGATTGTTTGTAGTGACGCCATTGTTTCTGCTGACCTGGTTGATCTTTGATGGAGATGTGCCCACGGAGATAAACACACATGCAGGGTTGTCTATGTTGTATCTGGGTGTGTTTGGTTCAGCGCTGGGTTTTACGTTGTATTTTTATTTGCTGAAAAAGATGGAGGCCAATCGTGTCTCGTTAATCACTTTGCTGACACCGGTGCTGGCGTTGATTCTTGGCACCAGTTTGAACGGAGAGACCGTGTCGATGGAAGTATTGTTTGGTAGCAGCCTGATCGTATTTGGTTTGGTGTTGCATTTGTGGGGCGATGGTCTGGTGGCCAGACTGATGCCTGTTGCTGTGGTGGATACGGATGTGGAAAAATAGGTAAGGGACGTGCACGTCCCTAAGGAATGGAACACAATAACGTGTGCATATGCTGCCCGGATTTAGTTTGCGTTAGTACGTCCTGCACTTTTGTTCAATCAGAACGAACGAATACGCACTAATATCCGGGCGCCAAACAGGGAAGTTATTGCGTGCCCATTTCTGGCGCTGATACTTTGCCGATAACGACACAATTCCGGCCACGGGCTTTGGCTTCGTAAACGGCATGGTCAGCGGCGGAAAACAGGACGTCAAATTTACAGACGCTGTCCAATGGCAATTCGGCAACGCCAAAGCTTGCTGAAACTGCAATACCTTCCGGATTCAGGTCAGCAATTTTCATGCGTAGCACTTCGGCTTTTTTGCGCGCACTTTCGGCATCGCAATGCCTTAATATCAGAACAAATTCTTCACCGCCAAAACGGGCCGCAATGTCTTCGTTACGGCAGGTGGTTTTCAGTAGTCGTGCCGTTTGGGTCAGTACGATATCACCTGCGCTGTGGCCGTGGGTGTCGTTGACTGTTTTGAAATTGTCCAGGTCTATGACGATCAGGCTGAGCGGTTGTTTATGCCGAAAGGCTTCACTGATATGTTTTGGCGCAATCTCCATCAAAAAATGCCGGTTATAAAGCTCGGTGAGCTGATCAGTCATGGCCAACTCCTGTAACAGGTGTTGCTGTGCCTTGAGTTTGTCCAGCAGTTTTTTATTGGTGATCAGGTTGTGCACACGAGCCATTAATTCTTCTTTAAGGATAGGTTTGGCGACATAGTCGTTGGCACCGCAATTCAGTAATTCAATTTTTCTCGCACTGTCATCTTGTGCCGACATTGTCAGGACAGGGATATGAATCTTGTTACCTTCTGTGCTCCGTATTGCCCGGACCAGACCGACACCACTCATGTTGCCTGCGAGAAAAATATCGGTCAGTACCAGATCATAGTCTGTTGTCTGAAATGCCTCATAGGCATGTTCGGCATGGGTGAAATGGTCTATGTCAAGCCCCATTGCCTCGAGTATATGAATGGTGAGTTTGGCAACAGAGAGGCTGTCTTCCACATATAAAACCCGTGCATCCATGTTGTTGTAGGTACTTGCCCGGCTAATGAGCTCGCTCAGATAGGTCTGGAGGCGCGGGATATCTGATTTGTGGAAAATTTCGGTGATGCCTGCCTGGGTAGCAGGTTCCTCAATGGTTTTATTTTTTTCCGCCGTCAATAAAACAACGGGAATATGTTTTGTGTCTTTTAACTCACGGATTTTTTTGCAAAAATTTATTCCGTCATTGTCCAGTAGTTGTAGCGAGGTGAGTACCAGGTCAACAGGGTGGAGAGAAAGATGCTGTAGCGCCTCGCTGGTATTGGTGAAAAATAGTGGTTTAAAACCAACAGCATGACATACCGTTTCCAATAATTGGCGATAGGCTTTGGTCGGTTCTGCGATAAGTGCTTTCATAGGGTACAGTGATGAGTTTGTGTGACACTCATTATCGACAGGTTGCCAATCAGACTTGAGCTTTCAGGAAGCTGATTTGTCCAACGCCCAGCACACATGTTCACGCACAAGCTCAGAGGGGTGGTGCTGTTTTGCCATTAGTGCATCACGGATTTTTGTATTGGTCGGGGCATTGCCCAGTGCGACGGCGATATTGCGTAACCAGCATTCGTAACCAATGCGCCGAATCGGGCTGCCTTCGGTGCGTTTGAGAAATTCCTCCTCACTCCAGGCAAACAGTGCCAACAGGCTGATGTCGTCCAGTGCGTGGCGGGGCAGAAAGTCTGTTTCCGGTGTGGTTTGTGCAAACCGGTTCCACGGGCACATGAGCTGGCAGTCATCACAGCCATAGATACGATTGCCGATTAATGGCCGCAACTCCACAGTGCTTTCGCGCAATTCGATGGTGAGATAAGAAATACACAGGCGTGCATCCACCTGGTAAGGCGCGACAATGGCGCGGGTGGGGCAGGCATCAATGCAGGCCATGCAGGTGCCGCAGTGATTGGTGGTCGTGGTGTTGATGGGCAGCGACGTGGGCAGTGGCAGGTCAGTGTAAATTTCGCCGAGAAAAAACCACGAGCCGGTTTGCTCGGCCAGCAGGTTGGTGTGTTTGCCGATCCAGCCCAGCCCGGCTTTTTCCGCCAGCGCTTTTTCCAGTACTGGCGCACTGTCGGTAAATACCCGGTAACCAAACGGGCCGATAGCCTGTTTGATACGCGTTGCCAGTTTTTGCATGCGGTTACGTAATACTTTGTGATAATCACGTCCCAGGGCATAACGGGAAATGTAGGCTTTTTCAGGGTTGGCGAGGATGGCTTCGGGATCGGCGCTATTGGGCGGCAGATAATCCAGACGTGCACTGATCACACTGACGGTGCCGGGCTCCAGCTCGGCAGGGCGACTGCGTTTGGTGCCGTGTTTGCTCATGTAATCCATGCGCCCGTGCCTGCCTTCTTGCAGCCAGTTGAGCAGGTGGGCTTCAGCCTTGTCCAGTTGTGTGTCACTGATCCCCAGCTTTTGGAAGCCCAGTTCCTGGCCCCAGCGTTGAATGTTTACAGCCAGTTTGTGCCAGTCTGGTGGTTTTGATGGTGCGCCCGTGATGGAATGACGTTGTGGAGTGTTCATTGTGTTAGATTTCCCTGCTACCTACTATAATCATGTCATTCATTTATTCTGATGTCATTTTTGATAGCCATCCCATGGACGCCATACCCGATAATCCTTCCCGTAATCTGCCACATTCTTTATACCGCGCTGCCCAGGTACGCGAGCTGGACCGTATTGCCATTGACGAACAGGGTATTCCCGGCGCCACCCTGATGGCGCGCGCAGGACAAACTGCATTTGCATTTTTGCAACAGCGCTGGCCGCAGGCCCGTTCGCTGGGCGTGCTCTGCGGGGTGGGCAATAATGGTGGCGACGGTTTTGTCGTTGCGCGGCTGGCGCATGAGGCGGGTTATGCGGTGCGGGTGTGGCAGGTCGGTGACGCAAGCCGGATTCAGGGGGATGCACTGACAGCCCGTCAGCAGATGCAGGCAGCGGGTCTCAGGGTTGAGGATTTTGCCGGGGCTGATTTTGGCACAATGGATGTGTGGGTGGATGGCCTGCTGGGTACCGGTTTTAGCGGTGAAATTTCCGGTCACTGGCGGCAGGCCATCGAGGCCATAAATCATGCTCATGCCAGCGGCAGTCGGGTACTGGCGCTGGATATTCCCTCCGGTTTACATGCCGATACGGGTTGTATTTCTGGTGTTGCGG
>JAADIL010000203.1 GCA_013151355.1 Gammaproteobacteria bacterium | reverse complement strand
CATGTCGCGGGCACCGACGAGTTTGGGGAAATGTTTGCCCGCAAAAGTGTAATAACGGCGGTAGATACTGCGCAATAAATCCTGACGCGCCACCGGCATGTTTTTGGGGTCTTTGGTGCCGAGGTAATAATGGCACTTGTCGGTGCAGGCACCGCATTTTACGCAACTGTCGAGAAAGGTGCGCAGGGCGCGGGAACCGTCCACCAGTTCACCCAGACGGGTGACGGCTTTTTCTTCCCAGTTGTCCACCAGCTCACCGGGGAATCCGAGTTTTTCATTGTGTTGGGCTTTGGCCAGATACGGGCTGCTGTGAGCCATCGAATCCACCTCATACTTCGGTGTGTCGATGATCTCGATATTCTTGAACAACTCGGGCGTATCAAATTTGGCAGCCACGTATCAACTCTCTTTTATAACAATAAACAACTAAAAAACAGCAAACTATTTTGCCGTCCAACCCGCTGTGTGACGAACCTCACGCGGGTTATCAACCTGGTTGCGTGTGGGCATAAAAAACAGGCCCGGCACATGTAACAGTTTGCTGATGGGAAAAATCACCATCAGAATAATCACCAGACCCAGATGCAACAGCACAAAAATATCCGAAGGTAAGGGTTGCAGATCAAAATACATCAGGCCCAGTACCCAGGTTTTCAATGCCACGATATCGGTATGTGCCAGATATTTGATGGCCAGCCCGCTGAGACCAATAGCCACTAACAGGGCTAACATTAAATGGTCAGACAGGTTGGTGATGTAACGTACACGATCAACCAGAAAGCGCCGTGCCCACAAACCGGTCAGGCCGGCTAACATGGCAAAACCGGCGTACTGTCCAAAGGGTTGTATCAGGGCAACGATGGCCCACACGGGCTCCTGGAAATACCGTAAATGGCGAAAGAGGACAAGGGCCAGTGCAACATGAAACATCCAGCCAAATAACCAGGTCCATTTGCTGGCTTTAAACAGGCTTTGAAAGACAGTCACTTCTTTGGTCATGCGCCAGACAACACCGGCTTTGGTGACAGGAGCCGGCGTGACGGGTATTTTTAATGGTGCAGGTGTGCGCGCATAAATAATAATTTTGCGCACGACACCCACGACGAGCAGCAGCGTCGCAGCGTAAAAAAGGATGGCGTAAACCACTGAAAGCGTCATTAATCAACCTGGTGATAATTGTAAAAATAAATGATGCCAAAACATCATCACATCACACTGGCGAAGGCCAGTGTCCAGAGGCTTCACCAAAAACAGATGCTTTCAGGTGACCTCTGGATTCTGGCTTTCGCCAGAATGACGGTGTTTGTTGTCAGGCCCGGAAGATTAAACGCAGCCTGTCGGTTTGGGCAGACCGGCAATCTTGCAAGCCTGCTTGGCCGGGCCATAAGGGAACAGTTCATACAGGTATTTGCTGTTGCCTTTGTCTTTGCCCAGTTTTTTGCCGATGGCTTTGGTCAGTACACGCACAGCTGGTGCAATCTGGTATTCCTCATAATACTCACGCAGGAAGTTCACCACTTCCCAGTGGCAGTCGGACATTTCCAGGTTTTCGGCGATGGCAATGGCGTTGGCAATATCCATGTTCCATTCATCACGGTTTTCCAGGTAACCTTCTTCATCCGTTTCGATCGTTTTTCCACCTACTTCCAGGGCCATGTTGATTCTCCTTCAGTTCGTCTGTTGTTAGTAAAATAGTGCAGGTTTATAACCAGGACTGTGTTGTGTCATGCTCTGCAACCAGTGCCACAAAACCGCTGTAATCCACAATTTTGATACCCTCAATAATGCGTGTTTCATCAATCCCGCGCGCCTTGAGGTCGGGCCCCATGACATAAAAGGAAATATCACTCATTGCCTCAGAGACCATGGCTGATTTGTGTGTGCCTTGCATGGCCCCGTAAACACCGTCTTCAATCATCAACAGGGCATTGCCTTTTACCGCGTGTGTGATAGCTGACTCCAGCGCATTTCGCTCGAGAGGTGATTTGTTAACCGTGTGTAGTTGTGACATATCAGATCCTTTCCTAAAAACTGAATACAACGTCGGATTGTTCCATAATTTTTGCCATTTCAGCGGCAGAAATCACTTTGATGGAATCCTTTTTAGCCCAGTCGTCATCTTCATCTTCCCAGGTCAGCGGTAGCAGGTCATCCAGGGTCAGGCCGCGTGCATCCAGCGATTCCTGTTCAACATAAATCTTGTTGACATCGTAATCCCCCAGCGCCTTGTAAGTGGGTGAAAAGTTTTTCATGCCGACATCTTTGGTGTCTTGCCCTTTAGTGATCTGGTAAACACCGTCATCCAGAAAGGCGAGGGAAACATCCTGCTCAAAGGCGGCTCCGATCAATACGACTTCCAGTGCTTCCAGCGCATAAATCGTTCCGTAGGGTGCCTTGCGGTTAACGTACAAAAATTTCTTTGTTTCAGGCATAACAATAATTCTCCCTGGTCTCTCGTTTAATCACCAAAGGTGATCAGACGGTCACTCTGGATACCCGCTTCGATTAACTGACCCAGGCCGGAAATACGAAAGCCCGGCGCAATGTTGTCGGCATTTTTACCGTTACGTTTGGCCTCGTCTGCATCGGCAATGCCACGACGTTGTGCAGCGGCAACACAAAGCACGAGGTCCAGCTTGTATTCTTTTGCCAGCGCAGACCAGCGGTTGACGATATCGCGGTCATCCTGTGGTGGAGAGGCCAGACGGGTACCGTTGTTGACACCGTCGTGATAAAAAAAGATACGAAAACATTCGTGTCCGTCTTCCAGTGCGGCTTTGGTGAAGTTGTAGGCCGTGTCTGATGCCTGATGGGTATACGGGCCTTCACTGATCATGACGGAAAATTTCATAGACTTTTTTCCTGGTGGCTTAGAAACGAATATGCGTGGAAGCATTCAGCGACTTGCGCGCACCGGTCCAGTTGTCGATATGGAATTTGGTGAATGGCAGTTCGGTCAGTTCGAAGAAACGGGGCCAGCCGATACGTTCGATCCAGTCACCGATGCGTTCCCAGTTTTTGGCATCGGCCTTGTAAGTGCTGAGAATATTCTTGACGATTTCTGTGACTTCCGGCCAGCGTGGCGGGTTGTTGG
>JAADIL010000125.1 GCA_013151355.1 Gammaproteobacteria bacterium | reverse complement strand
TATCGCGTCAGTTGCTCGACCTTGATGAGAATGTCGTCTGTCATGTCATCGTTCTTGTTTTGGCAAAATACCTGTGAAGTATGTTCATTCGATGCCTATGATATATTTATGGCTGCAAAGTTCAAACAACGATTCAGGACAACCATAATGCACGAAAAGGAAAGCCATTTTGAGGCCGATTTTTCGTTCATTTGAACGAATAGTTGGTTCTATAGTAGCGAAAATGAACGGAAAATGTGGCCAAAATGGATTTTCCGCAGCAGATTTTTCATTCCCGGACAAGCTCCTGGTGTTGAGAAAGGTGCAAACGTGCAAGCACTGCATCTGCGGCAAGTTTATACCCAAAAAAACCGCAATGTGTATCATTTGGCAGATAAAGATCCGTATAATTTTTATCTATTTGGCCTTTAAATAGATCGACCAGCGAACCAGCGAAGTTGAATTTAATCCACGGGTACTTTCAATACGTTTAATGATACTCATATCAGTAAACTTGTCATCATTGATAACATCAGCATAAACAGTGGTCTTGTCCGGAAAAAATAGCGCGACGAACCCGGTTTTATCGTTACTTCTTATTCTCTGTTGAAGGGCCAGCAAACTACACTGTGCCGTTTTAATTTGCTCTTGAGTGACACCTTTTAATTTAAAGTCTCTTGTAATAACCAAAAGGGAATCTGGCTTTTTATTGGAAAACAAATTTTTCCTTGTTAGTGAGAACTGGTGGACCTCAGTGATATTCCTCCCCAATATATTCCGATTAAATGATTTTTTCATATAATTTAGTGCCAAATTAAAATCCAGACCATCAACAGATAATTTTTTCCTGTTTCGGTTTATATCCCTTATATTAACTTCATGTGGATTTACTTCGATTGTTTTTTTAACATACAGATTACCTGAAGCAAAATCACCTGAGGGGCAATATTGATTTCGGGACACAATATTTCTTTCAACTGACTGATAAATAAATAACAGGGGAGGTTTCTCCCGGTAAATTTTACTGTCAAGGACACTATCTATGCTCACATAATTCATATTTAGTGTAATTATTTTCAGTCCCGTTTTCAGACTAAAATAATTTTGCCAACCATGGGATAAATTTTCAGAAAATGAATCACCCAGTACAACAACATCATAATAACTATCATACTCCAGTATATTCTTTGCCAATGTAAATAATGGTTTTTCAAAATTTTCTTGCGGATCATTCCAGCCATAATAATTTTCCAGGTAACCGCCCATACGGGTTAGCTCATTACTTTCAGGCTCCATATATAAACTTAAAGCAGCCATAGGAGAAAACACAACAAGAAAAAGTGTCAATATAATTTTATTATAGCTTGAGAACATGTACATATTTAAAACTGGAAGTAGAGAAATTCACTCGTTGAATCCATTGAAAACAACACCCCAAAAAACATGATTATTATTCCAATCGCAATTGACGGACGTGCCTGCCATTTGATTCGTTGACCGGAGTCGTCAGTTCGCACCACATTTGTGGTGTCGAGAAAGGGTGAATGTTTGTGAAATATTTGATGCGTATTGGGAAAACACCAAACAATAAAAATTAATGATCCCAAAAACACAATCTGTAACAAGCCGCCAAACAAAGGCACATTATTTTCAAAAATCACGCCAACAGATTGCAACCAGTCACCAGAGGAAAAAACTTTATTGGCATATTCCAAATAAGCAGGTGGAAATATAATACCATTTGATCCTGACATTCCTTTGAGGACCTCCAGGGCTGCTGGCATATTGTCTGCCCGGAAAACCACCCATGCGACCACTATAGCAACAAAAGTGATTATTCTTGAACTGAAAACCCATACCCACCCTTCTGAACTCCCCCAGCCTGCTTGAGCCTTTATTGCTCTCCACAAGTAATTTATGACCAAATAAAAACCATGTAACGCACCCCATATAATAAATGTCCACCCTGCCCCGTGCCAGAGACCACCAATAAGCATAACCAGCATGAGATTTAAATAGCGCCTGAAAGTACCATTTCTGTTCCCCCCAAGAGGAATGTATAAATACTCACGCAAAAATCGCGATAAAGTAATATGCCATTTACGCCAAAAATCGATAATATTATTGGCTTTGTAGGGTGAATGGAAATTAAGCGCAAGGTGTATTCCAAACATATATGCAAGACCCACAGCCATGTCCGCATAGCCAGAAAAATCAAAATATAACTGGAATGTATATGACAGCGCGCCACCCCAGGCTTCGATAAAACTGATTGTGGCTCCTTGAGCAGCAGCATCAAACACAGGAGTGGAATACAATGCAATGTTATCGGCAATAATGACTTTTTTAAACAAACCGATAACAAATATACTCAAACCAATCGCCAAATACTTGTGGGAAAACCGGGCGGCTGAATCTTTCAGAAATTGCGGCAGCATCTCTTTATAATGAACGATGGGCCCGGCAATTAACTGGGGGAAAAAAGTAACAAATAAACAGTAATGTACAAAACTGTTTTTCTTGACCAGCCCCCGATACGAGTCCACCAGATAGGTAATCTGCTGGAATGTAAAAAAAGAAATGGCCAGCGGAAGAATAATGGTATCCAGGTGAAAAGAATTACCCAGGATAACATTTGCATTATCAACGAAAAAATTAGCGTACTTGAAATAACTCAACGCTGATAAATTAAACAATATTCCAACAATTAAAATCGCTTTATATCGAAACATTTCAGTTTCGCTTTTTTTATTTTTGCTTAATAATGTGGCAAACGTGTAATTGGCGAGGATGGAACTCAACAGTATGGTGACATAGACAGGGTTCCACCATGCGTAGAAAAAAAGAGAGGCGACCACAAGCCATGAAATAGCAACAAATTGCTTGCCACTTCCTCCCAACTGGTAAAATACTAACAGGACAACAGGCAAGAATATGAATATAAAAATATAAGAGTTAAACAGCATAGTGATTTTGTTGTTCTACATTTTGAAAATTAATGACTTGTTACCTGACTTGATGGCACTGGAGACGCTACTTTTTAATCTCTAAAGATTCAATTGCTGTTAACACTCTTCAAGTGTTACTCGTTCTGTTATTAAAATTTCTTTCCGGGTAGAAATAAACACAAATTGATATGGATTTTCAAGAACAGTGGTAACAATACAATTCTCCCCGGGTTTCGCCAGGTTTACATGTGCAATTACATCATTTTCATTGACATCAATTGATGTCACTTTTATAGAATATCCACCTGTATTTCGCTGCCCCATATCAACCAACAACACTTTCCCTGTTGAAAAATCAATGCTTGCAGGCTGGGCACCCGTATAAATCAGTAACTCTTCATCGTAATCAGCCTGGTTCACAATGACTTTTGATTGTTTTTTGGTATATGTACCACTATCTGTATGGAATCCACTCTGGATCTCTGAGAACATTGGTTCCGGCAGCGGCCCTTCAGCACTGGAATCATTAACACACCCCAGTATGGAAACAATCATTCCTGACAATAACAGTAAAAATATAATTTTCATAAGCTTCTCCTTTTTTGGCATAACATACCTGTAACGCTTGAGGTTTCAGTGTGCGTCATATTCATTTCACGGCAAGGCGAAATAACGAATAACAGCTGGTCTGGAGCAAGAAATTTTAACACAGCCATAGAATAAAGAAGGTGTGCAATGAATGCCAAAATCTCAAATGCTACGGGGTGTATTTTTTTGTTTGGCGATAATATCTGTCAACTGTCGCCCAAGCACACGTTTTGATGCCGTAGCCAATTGCTGTTTATTATCCGCAGCAAGAATCAGTAATGTATTTTCATCACGCTCAAAAGCAATATCTTCTCCAACCAGATTCGCGATAATCATATCAACTCCTTTGCTTTCCAGTTTTTCCCGCGCATGCTGTTCGAGACTCTCCGTTTCGGCAGCAAAACCAACAGTGAATGGGGCGTTTTCCAATGCAGCGACCCTGGCGAGGATATCGGGGTTGCGTTGCAGTTCCAGTATGAGGGTATCTTCAGTTTTTTTGATTTTTTGCCCGGCAATATTTACCGGCCGATAATCGGCGACGGCAGCCGTGCTGATAAAGATGTCACTGTTGGTGACGTGCTGCATAACGGCATCAAACATTTGTTGTGCACTGCGCACATTGATACGTTCAACACGCGGTGGTGCAGCAAGTGCGGTGGGACCGCTGATCAAAGTCACTTTTGCCCCTGCTTCGATGGCAGCCTGGGCGATGGCGTAACCCATTTTTCCGGAACTACGATTGCTCAAATAACGCACAGGATCGATCGACTCTTGCGTGGGACCCGCAGTAAGTAGTACTGTATGCCCGGACAGTGACCCGGTTTCAAAAATGTCAGCGGTTAACCGGGCGAGCTGGTTTGCTTCCAGCATACGGCCGGGGCCGACTTCACCACAGGCCTGATCACCTTCGCCGGGGCCGAATTGCAATATGTCGCGCTGCCTGAGTTGTTGCAGGTTTTCCCGGGTGGCGGCATTGACCCACATTTGCTGATTCATGGCCGGAGCAATGGCAATGGTGGCGTTTGTGGCCAGACAAATGGCGCTGAGCAAATCGTCTGCACGGCCCTGTGCGAGTCGGGCGATGAAATTGGCACTGGCGGGAGCAATCAGAATCACGTCGGCCCAGCGCGCCAACTCAATGTGACTCATGGCAGCTTCGGCTGCCGTGTCCAGTAATTCGCTGGACACGGGATTACCCGACAAGGCCTGAAAAGTCAGCGGGGTGACAAATTCGGCCCCACCGGAAGTCAGTACCACGCGCACGCTGGCCCCGGCGTTTTTTAATTGTCGCACCAGTTCGGCAGATTTGTAGGCGGCAATGGAACCGCTAACGCCAAGCAGGATGTGTTTATTGTTGAGGCTGATCATGATTTACAGTGTATCCATCCGGGCCTGTGGCACACAGGCCACACAAACATAGTGTGCCCGTTTTGCCGGGGTGAAACTGTTACTTTCAGGTGAGCGCTCATAAGTCAGCAGTTTAACCGAATTGTAGTGTTTTGGATAAAAAACACAGGGATACAAAAATTAAAGGGAGTTAACAATGGCGATTACAGATTGGCCAAAAGCGGAACGTCCACGGGAAAAATTATTGCAGCGTGGTGCGGCAGCGCTGTCAGACGCAGAATTGCTGGCGATATTTTTGCGCACCGGCGTTGCGGGTAAAACGGCGGTAGACCTGGCACGCGACCTGTTGAGCCGGTTTGGCAGTCTGCGTGTTTTGTTAAATGCAGACCTGAAGCAATTTTGTGAGGGGCCAGGTCTGGGCGAAGCGAAATTCACACAATTGCAGGCCACAGTGGAAATGACACGCCGCCATTTTTCCGAAACGTTGCAGCGTGGCAACGCACTGGAGAATCCGAAACAAACACACCATTTTCTGGCCGCACATTTACGGGATTATTCGTTTGAAGTTTTTTCCTGTTTGTATCTCGATAACCGCCACCGGGTCATTCAATTTGAAGAATTATTTCGAGGCACAATCAATGGCGCGAGCGTGCATCCACGAGAGGTGGTGAAAAAGGCGCTGGGGCATAATGCGGCAGCGGTGATTTTTGCACACAATCATCCGTCCGGTGTGGCAGAACCCAGCATGGCAGACAAACAAGTGACCCGACAATTAATCGATGCGCTGGCACTGGTGGATGTGCGAGTGCTGGATCATGTCGTGGTGGGAGATGGTACGACAGTGTCGTTTGCCGAGCGGGGCTTGATGTGACTTTCGTCAGGAACGTGCAATCAGGGGTTGAGTTTATTCATGACACTATCGAGGGCACTGATAGTTTGTGTTAACTCATCCTGCACCTCTTCTTTTGGTATTTCTTCCGTTTCGTCAGCTTCACTGGAAATCCAGCGAAGAGCTATTACGCTGATATTGTCCGCCCCGGGGTAACTGCGAAATTCAGCCTGATAAGCAATACGCTCAACCGCTTCAGTCAGTGAGTTTTGGGTTAATGTGTCAGCGATATTTTCTTTTGTAAGCGGCCCCCATAAACCGTCACTGCACAATAATAACATGTCATATTTTTCTAACGGCATTTTGTCGCTTACCGTGGGAATGGGCGGGTGTTTCTGATAGCCCACGCAACGTGTGACCAGATGTCGCTGCGGGTGATTGTCCATTTCTTCTTTGCTGAGTTTACCCTTGCGACGTAACTCTTCAATTTTTGAATGATCAATGGTGCGCATAAACGGCTTGCCGCCACGAAAAAGGTACAGACGGCTGTCACCCACATGCGCCCACCAGGCATTGCCTTCCTGAATCAGGCAAACCACACAGGTAGTGCGTGGCTCAATCGGCGGATACTGTTCACTACCTGCACGCAGTACGGCGAGATGTGCGTCGATGATCAGGTCCTTGAGAAAGGCGACAGGGTCAGCAGCGGGTAATTTGCTGCGTTTAAATTGTCGCAACATACGATTAACCATGGCTTTGGAAGCAATCTGCCCACCGCGATATCCACCCATGCCATCCGCCAGAATCAGTAACACGGCATTATTATGTTCCACAACGCCAATACGGTCTTCATTAACAACACGATTACCGAGGCGGGAAGTTTTGGCGAGTTGATATTTCATGTCAGAGAGGCCGGATCAAAGTGGCCGGGTCAGAGTATCGACAATTTTACCCAGCAAGTTGCTATCTTTATCGTCTTGCTGATTTATTGCGTCGAGAAACTCATCAACTGTTTGCGGGCGCAACAGAGGGTCCATTTCCATCGCCCAGTCCAGCGCCTGCAAAAGGCTGGTGGAATAACGCCGTTTAAAGGCGCTGGCAGCAGGCTTCATTTTATCTTTTTCATTCCGCTCTTTAGCCGACATGGGGGCACTACCTTCGATGCAGGCACGCATGGAGGCTCCAATAGCATAAATGTCGGTCCAGGGCCCTATGTAGCCACCAAGATTATATTGTTCCATGGGAGAAAACCCGGCGGTAACCACCTGGGTAACCTGCAACTTGCGACTGGCATTGCGGGGATGTACGGCCCCAAAGTCCAGAAGCAGTGGAATGCCCCCGGAGCATAAATGAATATTGCCGGGTTTGATGTCCAGGTGCAGAAACCCCGTTTCGTGCACCACCCGCAGCCCTTCCAGTAACGGCGGGAAAATGGTGCGTAAAAAATTTTCACTGAGAGTGCCGCTGCGGCTTTTTATATAACGTTGCAGGTTTTTACCAGGACGATATTCCATCACCATGTAAACAGTGCCATTGGCGCGGAAAAAGTTCAGCACACGCACAATATTGGAATGTTTGAGTTTGATCAGTGCGGCAGCTTCCTGCAAAAACAGGCGCATGCCTTCGTTATGGTGTTCCTGTTGTTGCTCACCCTGTGGCATGACAAAACCATCGGGCAGGCGTTGCGCCAATTTGTTGGGCATGTATTCCTTGATGACGATTTGCCGGTCATTTTGTACATCGGTGGCGAGATATACAATGCCGAAACCACCGGCACTTAATGTGCTGTTGATGCGGTAGTGTTTCAGTTCCGTACCAGCGGGAAGGGCAATATCAGGCTCAATCATAAATACATTACAGTTTTTTTGATCACGGTGTTTTGTTACAAGATATTCTGTTACAAAGGCCGGTTCTCCGCGTGTCGAATTGGGGTTACACTGCGCACTGATTTGCAGTGCCTGTTTGCAGTACACAACCTTTCGGGAGCAATGAAGATGATTCACAGCATGACGGCGTTTTCCCGACAGGAAGGCGATACTGAAAATGGGTACCTCGTCTGGGAATTAAGATCGGTCAATCACCGGTTTTCTGAAGTCAGCCTGCGCTTGCCGGAAGAACTGCGTTTTCTGGAACCGAAGATTCGGGAGCAGGTGGCCAAACGGATCAGGCGCGGAAAAATTGATGCCACCCTGCGTTTTCAAACAACCGGCCAGCAGACAAATCGTGAGCAACCGTCGCTGGAAATTGATACAGCCCTGGTGGAAAAACTGGCACATATTACCCGGGAAATTGATCAATTATTATACAGCGCGGCCCCAATCAATGCGCTGGAGGTGCTGCAATGGCCGGGAGTACTAAGGGCGCCCGAGAAAAACATGCAACAACTGGCGACCGATGCCCAGACCCTGCTGGAGACTGCGCTGGCCGATTTGCTGGATTCGCGGGCGCGTGAAGGTGAAAAGCTCAAGGCAGTCATCGAAGCACGTTGCGCCGCTATTGATGTGCAGGTGAAAATAGTCATGGAGCGTTTACCGGCGATTTTGCAGGCTACGCGCGAGCGCCTGGAAAAACGTCTGGCGGAAATCCGTGGCGAGCTGGACCCGGCACGACTGGAGCAGGAAGTTGTATTACTGCTCAACAAAGCTGATGTAGACGAAGAAATCGAACGCCTCAAGGCCCATATTGACGAAGTACGGCGAGTATTGGCCCAGGATGAGCCGGTGGGTCGGCGGCTGGATTTTCTCATGCAGGAGCTGAACCGGGAGGCCAATACCCTGGGTTCAAAATCGGTGCATACCGATACCACAGCCGTTTCGGTGGAATTAAAGGTGCTGATCGAGCAAATGCGGGAGCAAATTCAAAACATCGAGTAAATCAGGCACGTTTATCACATTAAATGTGAATCAAGCGCTAAAAATATCCAACCGAATAAAATCATTGGTTTATATTCAGCGAAACAGGCTGTTCCCTGGTCATGAATCACAAGGGCATAAAATCTGACGCAAAGGCGCGGAGATGCAGAGAGCGCAAAGGATGAGAGGGTACGGGAAAGGACATGGTTTTGCGTTCTCCGCGCCTTTGCGTTGGATTTTCATTACCCCGATTTCGCTGCATCCGCGGGAAACATGGCAATTTAGCACTTGATTTACATCTAAGTACCATTAATACGTACATTAACCATATTTACGTTTGGGGGGATCTGCATGACACAGCAGCAAGCTGTCAACGGCACGCTTTACATTGTTTCGGCACCTTCCGGTGCAGGCAAAACAAGCCTGTTAACGGTATTGCTTGAAAATGCGAACGGTATTGGAGTGTCGGTGTCCCACACCACGCGGGCCATGCGTCCCGGCGAGCAGGACGGCGTGCATTATCATTTTGTGAATGAAAACACGTTCAAGCAAATGATTGCCCAGGCAGATTTTCTGGAGCACGCCCGGGTTTTTGATCATTATTACGGCACATCGCAAGCGGCAGTAATGACGCAGCTGGCCTCGGGACAAGATGTGATTCTGGAGATCGACTGGCAGGGGGCTCACCAAATACGTGAGCGTTTTGCGGATGCTGTGGGCATTTTTATTTTGCCACCTTCCAAAGCAGCATTGCGGGAACGGCTCACCGAACGCGACCAGGACGACGGAGCTGTTATTGCCCGGCGCATGCGAGACGCGGAAGCCGAAATGTCGCATTACGATGAGTTTGATTATGTCGTGGTAAATGACGATTTTGATACCGCCGTGGCGGATTTACGGACAGTCATCAGCAGCCAGCGACTGGGGATTAAGCGCCAGCGTGTGCAATTAAAAGATTTATTGGCGGATTTGCTGGACTAATGTGACTCTGCCCAATTTTTATCCGAACCCGTCAGCCGTTTTTTCACTGGTAAAACCGGGCACATTTTTGTACAATTTTCCGCCCTCGTGGAAATTCGCCGGTTTTGCGACAGTGGGGGCCACATTCAAATTATCAGAATTCGTTTTTACGATTCACATTCAGGAGTTTTACATCATGGCACGAGTCACCGTTGAAGATTGTCTGGAAAACGTCAACAGTCGTTTTGAGCTGGTGTTGTTGGCAAGCAAACGCGCCCGACAACTGGTTAACGGCAAGGAAGCAATGGTGGACTGGGAAAATGACAAGGCCACAGTCGTTGCCCTGCGTGAAATTGGTGCAGGCAAAATCAGTGATAAAATCCTGGACAAAATGGCCGCTGATGAACGTCTGGCACGCGAAGCTGCCGAGGCAGAAGCGGCTGCGATGGAAGCAGCTGAATTTGCCGAGCGAAATGACGGTTAATAACAATTAGTGCGTTGTCACACGTTCTTTGCTGAAGGCATGTGACAGGCAGAAAGATTTTGGGGGCATGAAACAGCCTCCGTACGTTCCACCCCTCATCCCGACCTTCCCCCTTCAGGGGGGAGGGGCAAAACCCTCTTTGTCAGGATAGCTGCCGTCTGAAGGCGTGGAACTTTTTGTTTCTCCACTAAAAACTTTACAACTAAAGAAGGGAACCCGGTGTTTCTAATCCATGATCTGTGTACTCTGCTGGAAGGGTATCTTGAACCGGATCAGGTAAAAGAAGTTTATCGGGCGTACCTGTTTGGTGCGGAAGCTCACGAAGGCCAACATCGCCTGAGTGGTGAGCCCTATATTTATCATCCGCTTGCCGTGGCCAGAATCCTGGCCGAAATGCGTATGGACTACAACACCATCATCGCAGCCCTGTTGCATGATGTGATTGAAGATACTGAAACCGTCAGAGAAAGCCTGGAAAGTAATTTCAGCGAAGAGGTCGCTGCTCTGGTGGATGGTGTGACCAAGCTGACACAGGTCAAGTTTGGCAGCAAAGCCGAAGCGCAGGCAGAAAATTTCCGCAAAATGATCCTCGCCATGGCGAAGGATATCCGCATTATTCTCATCAAACTGGCAGACCGTCTGCACAACATGCGCACCCTGGACGTCATGCGGCCCGATAAAAAACGGCGCATTGCACGCGAAACGCTGGATATTTATGCGCCCATTGCCAATCGCCTGGGCATGAAAAATATCTGTCTGGAATTAGAGGACTTGTGTTTTGAGGCAATCCACCCGCTACGCTACCGGGTGCTGGACAAAGCAGTAAAACAGGCTCGTGGTCATCGTAAAGAAATTATCGATAAAATTCGTATCGCCATTGAAGAGCGGTTGCGCAGTGAAGGACTGGATGTTCCTGTTATTGGCAGAGAAAAACACCTTTACAGTATTTATCAAAAAATGCACAACAAGGCCCTGACGTTTAAAGAAGTTGCAGATGTTTTTGCGTTCAGGCTGGTTGTCGATAAAGTTGATACCTGTTATCGCGCATTAGGTGTTGTGCATAATCTATATAAACCCGTGCCGGGCCGGTTCAAGGATTATATTGCCATACCCAAAGCCAATGGTTACCAGTCCTTACACACTATTTTGTTTAGTCCTTACGGCATTCCCATTGAAGTTCAGATTCGATCAGAAGATATGCAACGTGTGGCAGAAGCCGGCATTGCCGCACACTGGTTGTATAAAACGGGTGACGCCACGCCGGTACATGCCACCGAGTGGCTCAAACGCTTGCTGGAAATGCAGCAAAATGCAGGCAACTCCGAAGAATTTCTTGAAAATGCAAAAATCGATTTGTTTCCCGACGAGGTGTATGTGTTCACTCCGGAAGGTGACATCATGAATATTTCACGTGGTGCCACGGCGCTGGATTTTGCCTATGCGGTACACACCGATGTGGGCAATACTTGCGTCTCGGTGATGATTGACCGGCACCTGTCTCCGCTGCGAAGTGTATTGCTCAACGGGCAAACGGTGGAAATTATTACTGCGCCCGGCGCAAAGCCAAATCCGGTCTGGCTGGACTTTGTCACCACGGGCAAGGCCCGTGCCAATATACGTTATTTTTTGAAACACATGCACCAGGATGAAGCCATCAGCCTGGGAAAACGCCTGCTGGAAAAAGCGATGGCGGCCATTTCGATTTCCTGGGACAAGTTTTCACCAGAGTCACAACATAAAATCCTGAACAACCTGAATGTAAAAACCCTGGAAGACCTTTACGAAGATGTCAGTCTGGGAAAACGGGTGGCATCAGTGGTCGCCCGACAAATCGTCGATATTCAGTCAGGCAAAAATTTGCACAATCAGGAAAGTGCCGGTGTGAAAGGCATGTTTAACCGCTATGCACCGGGCTGGATGAGAGCATCGGTCAACCGCCCGATTAATCGACCACTGGCTATTCGTGGTACAGAAGGTTCTGTTGTCACTTACGCCAAGTGTTGCCATCCGATTCCAGGTGATCCGATCCTGGGGTTTGTGAGTGCGGGCCGGGGTATCGTAATACATTTGCGCGGCTGCAAAAATGTGGGCGAATTCAAAAATAGCCCGGAACGCTGGGTTGATGTACAGTGGGAGAAAGATGTTGAAGGATTTTATCCTGTCGACATTCGTGCAGATACGGCAAACCGGCGCGGCGTTCTGGCAACAGTGGCGGCAGCTATTTCAGACCTTGGCTCCAATATTGAAAATGTGTCCATTACAGAACGTGATGGCCGTTATTCCACAATGATGTTTACCGTATCCGTGAAAAACCGTGTGCATTTGGCGCAATTGATGCGACGTATAAAATCGACTGAAGGTGTAGTAAAAATCGCACGATCAAAGTCATAATCATTCATATTTAACCCGGATTAATAAAAAAAGGAGAACACTGATGAGTCAGGCTATTAATGCTGAAACAAAAAAGCATGAAGCAATACATACCGATGCTGCACCCGATGCCATTGGTACCTATTCACAGGCAATAAAAGTCGGTGATACCGTGTACCTTTCCGGGCAAATTCCACTAGTACCGGAAACCATGGAAGTCGCTGATGCGGATATGGCGACACAAATCCGCCAGGTGTTTGATAATCTGCAAGCCGTTGCCATGGCGGCAGGCGGCAGTCTGGCAGATATCGCCAAATTAAATATTTTTCTTACCGACCTTTCTCACTTTGCACTGGTGAATGAAATAATGGCCGATTATTTTCAACAACCCTACCCGGCACGTGCTGCAGTCGGCGTCGCCAGCCTGCCCAAAGGTGTACCGGTGGAAATGGATGCTATTATGGTGCTGACCTGACATTACTCCCGGGTCTTTCATTATTGCGGGCCCGCTCCTGTGCAATGCCCGGATTTTCTCGTTGCACGGCGGTACCTGATTACCGTTAGACACATTAATGGAAGAACTTACGTGCAGAATTCCCAAAGCCAGTCACTGACCGGGTTAAAAGGAGTGGGCCCCAGCGTACAACAAAAGCTGGCCAACCTGGGTATTCATTGCATTGCCGATTTATTATTCCACTTACCCCTGCGTTATCAGGACCGCACCCGCACGGCCGCACTTGGCAGCTTGCGTAACGGGGATGAAATTACCGTACGTGGCGAAGTACAGCTCACCGAAATAAAACATGGCCGTCGTCGCATGTTGTTGTCGCGCATTAGTGATGGCACCGGCTTTTTAACCCTGCGATTTTTTCATTTCAGCGCGCAACAACAGGCAAGCCTGGCACGTGGAGCTCATGTAGAATGTTTTGGTGAAGTACGTGCAGCAGGTGGCGCACTGGAAATGGTGCACCCGGAATATCGGTTGGTAGAGAACGATGCCGGGCCCGTCAAAAAAGAAGCTCGCCTGACACCGGTATATCCCGCTACAGAAGGCCTGCGCCAGTTAAAACTGCGCGCGTTGATTAACATGGTATTGGCAGAACCAACATTGTTTGCCGCACAACTTGCAGAATATCTGCCCGCAGAAATATTACAGCAGGAAAAAATGCCCACCCTGCAAGCCGCCATTCAGTATGTGCATTATCCACCCGTGGATGCAGACGTGCATAAACTACAGGCGGGTGAACATCCCATGCAGCAACGCCTCGCCTTTGAAGAATTATTGGCGCATCAGGTCAGCTTGCGCCAATTACGTCAACAGCAACAAAAAAAGGCCGCATCGGCGATGCGTGTCACCGGCCGTTTAAAACAAACCCTGGAAAAAAATCTGCCGTTTGAATTAACTGCAGCCCAACAACGGGTGGTGAATGAAATAAAGCAGGATCTGAATCAGCCACACCCCATGCAACGCCTGGTGCAAGGTGATGTGGGCAGCGGTAAAACCATTGTCGCAGCAATGGCTGCCTTGCAGGCAGTGGAAGCAGGTTTTCAGGTGGCAGTAATGGCACCCACAGAATTGCTGGCCGAGCAGCATCGCATCAATTTTACCCAATGGTTATCTGCACTGGATGTATCGGTATTTTGGCTCTCCGGTAAAACCAAAGGCACAACACGCAAGGATACCCTGGCGGCGATGAACGATGGCAGTGCACAGGTAATTGTAGGGACCCAGGCCCTGTTTCAGGAAGGCGTGGAATTCAGGCAACTCGGGCTGGTGATTATTGATGAGCAACATCGTTTTGGTGTGCATCAGCGTTTGTCATTGCGCAACAAGGGTGCGACTGACGATATGCATGGCGAAAGTTACCCACATCAGCTGGTGATGACCGCGACCCCCATCCCGCGTACTCTGGCACAAACAGCCTACGCCGACCTGGAAGTATCGATTATTGATGAATTACCGCCGGGCCGCAGTCCGGTGGAAACAGTAGTGATTTCAGAACAACGCCGCGATGAAGTCGTGGCGCGTACCCACAAGGCCTGTCAGGGTGGTCGGCAGGCCTACTGGGTGTGTCCATTGGTAGAAGAATCCGAAAAACTGCAATGTCAGGCCGCACAGGAAACAGCAGAAGCCTTGCAAATGGCACTGCCGGATTTGCGCATCGGCCTCGTGCATGGTCGGCTCAAGACAGCGGAAAAAGCCAAAGCGATGGAAGTCTTCAAGGCAGGTAAAATTGACCTGCTGGTCGCCACCACCGTGATTGAAGTGGGTGTCGATGTGCCCAATGCCACGCTGATGATTATCGACAATGCAGAGCGCCTGGGTTTGTCGCAACTGCATCAGTTACGTGGGCGTGTGGGCCGGGGCACGCAGCAAAGCAATTGTGTATTGCTTTATGGTGCAGCGTTATCAAAAACGGCACGGGCACGTCTGGCGATTTTACGGGAAAGCAATGACGGCTTTGTCGTGGCGCAACGAGACCTGGAAATTCGAGGCCCGGGCGAATTGCTGGGCACCCGGCAAACGGGCCTGGTCAATTTGCGTATTGCAGATTTTCAACGGGATCAGGCACTGATTCCACGCATCGCCCGGTGTGCTGACATTTTGCTGAAAGAACACCCTGCGAGTGTGGCTCCACTGATGCGACGCTGGCTGGGGGACGGTCTGCAATATGGCAAGGTGTGAATGTGAGCCATAGGTCTTGCGTTTTGCCCTTCTTGTGATGCATGGCCAGGCCGCTACAAATAGAACTTTCTGGTACTTTGCGAATTAGTCGGGCAATAAAGCCTCAGGGAAAAAGCAAGACCTGATTCGTTATGCATTATTGCCCCAGGGATTATGCAATTCCACGGAGCTTTGCTGCATATCCGATATATTTCTTGTAACTACAATACAATTGTTTACCAGACCTGTAACCGCTATTAATCCATCAATTGAAGGAAGTGGTTTACCTGCTGTTTCTGACTTGCCCTGTATCTCTCCCCACCTGGACGCCACTTGCATATCTATTGGGAGTATTCGCCCTTCAAAACGTTGCTTTAAGTCTTCCTCGACCCATAATCTGAGTTTGTTTTTTTTCCTCTCATCAACTGATTTCTCAATACCTTTTTCGATTTCACCAAATGTGAGCACGCTGAGATACAGGCTTTTTTCATCTTGATTTTTTAGCCATCCGAGAACTTTTCTGTCTGGCTTTGGTTTTATCACTTCTGAGATTACACAGGTATCAAGAAGGTATTTCATAAACTGATATCCCTTGGAATATCTTTGCTTCTTGTAATTTCAAGCGTTGCTTCTGCCAGGGGAGAGTCCCGCAAAAACTTTACCAGATCCGTTTTTGGTTTGGTGATTTTGGTATATTCCTCAAATGATAAAATCACCACCGCCTTGTCACCATGTCACCATGTTTTGTGACGATTTGTGGTTCCTTGTTTATCGCATCTTCAACCAGCTGGCTAAATTTACTCTTTGCTTCTTGTAATTGCCACGTATTATTTTTCATAATCATACCTATGATTCTGACTAGTATGACTAGACTTTAGTTCTTGGGGTGACTTTTGTCAAACTACAGGCTTTATGGATGCATAACGCCTGGATAAGCAACTAGGGTAAATAAATAAAATCTGTTTGTTTGCCGGAAATTTTTCGATTTTTTGCCTGTCTGGCAAAAACCATAAATTTCTGATCATGGTGTTGCAAATGTTTCTGGGAGATAGGTTTGAGCAAAGTTTTTATTTGATGGGTGTCTTCTTTTTCTCTTTCTTTTTCTCTATGCAGAACAGCTCGCTAAAATTTGTCGCATAAAACACCTGATATTGGATGAATTTAAGACCTTGATATAGGTCATATATCAGTCCTTTTCAACAGAATATCAGGAAAACCTGAGAAAGCTGGCGGGTAGATCAGAGGCCTCACAGCCCCATTTCCCCTCGGGACCGTGCGTGATAATTTCCCGTCATATGCCAGGCATTCCGAAAGGATGCCCCGCTGTGGGAGGGTGGCTGTTGTGCTTCATTCAGGGATGACTCAAACGCTGCTCCAATTTTAATCCTTTGCCAACACCCGTGTGTCAAGTTGAAGGCAGCGGTGACGAAGGTTTGGTGATAGAGTCGATGAAGTTTTTGTTGGCACAAAAGCGAGTACAACCGGAGGCTTCGTGAAGCAAAGCTTCATGGTGGGGGATGCTGAGTATTCAGCGTTCCTGCCGTGGCTGCGTCTTCAAAAATTACGGTGGCAGCATGACATTTCATAATAATGGCTGGAGAAGAAAGAAAATGGTATTGAAGTCTGGTGGTATCGGCAGGCTGATAATAGTATCTGTTATCGTATTGCAATCAGGAAAGTGTTTTGCAGGGGAAAAATTTAATTTTGTTTTTCTCCCTGATCCATTTGGTTGTCACCAGGCCGGTATCGAAACTGGCATTTCCGGAAACAGTACTCTGGGAGTTCTTGGGCGAGTGAATTGTGGCTCGGACAGGCCAACTTATGGAAGTGCAAACAGTAATGTAGAAAACACATTTAGCAGAATATTGGTTCCCTGGAAGTATTCCATTAACGGAGTTTTTGAAGATGGTTTGTTTGTACAGGCCCTGGCTGGCCTTGAAAGAAGCAAGTTCAAGTCACAGGCAGGCTCGACGGCAGATGTTACCTTTACAAATCTGGCGGCTCACGTTGGTTATCAGTGGTATTGGAAAAACGGGTTCAATGTGTCTGTTATGGGAGGTGTAGCATATTTGAATAAAAATAATTCTGATAAAAATATCCTGACAGGCGAAGACAAGAATGTAATTTCATTCCTGAATGAAAACACGAAAACAAACATTCATGGTGGGGCTGGTATAGTCGTTGGCTGGTTATTCTGGCTATAAAATGAAGACACCCATCAATTAATTGACATTTTCCTTCGAGCACCTTGCGTTATTCCTGATACATGACTCGACCACTACGAATAGAATTTTCTGGTGCTTTGCGAGTTAGTCGAGCAATAAAGCCTCAAGCAAAAAGCAAAACTCCCACATCTGTTACAGCTCTGCCTTTTGATCACGATTCAGCAACGCCTGCACAGCGTCTTTCGGCTTGCGCGCTTCGTACAGCACGGCATAAACCTGTTCGGTGATAGGCATATCAACCCCCTGGCTTAAGGCCAAATCATGCACTTCGCGTGCGGTCTGCACACCTTCCACCACCTGATCAATGGCAGCCAGCGCCTCTTCCAGACGTTTGCCCTGCCCCAACGCCAAACCGAGCCGACGGTTACGTGACTGGTCATCGGTGCAGGTCAGTACCAGATCACCCAGACCCGCGAGGCCCATGAAGGTCTCACGTTGGCCGTGCAAGGTTTCACCCAGGCGCATCATTTCCGCCAAACCACGGGTAATCAACGCGGTACGCGCATTGGCCCCATAACCCAAACCATCGGCAATACCCGCAGCGATGGCGAGCACATTTTTCACCGCACCACCGACCTCAACCCCAACAACATCATCGTTCGTATAGGCACGGAAGGTTTTACTGTGCAGACGCGCAGCCATGTCAGCGGCAAATAATTCGTCGGTGGACGCCACGGTCACCGCCGTGGGCAGACCTTCGGCCACTTCACGGGCGAAAGTAGGGCCAGAAACGACAGCGGTGGCAATGTCTTTGCCCAGCACTTCTTCGGCCACTTCGTGCAGCAGCTTGCCGGAACCGGATTCCAGTCCCTTGGTCGCCCACGCCAACCGGACACCGCTTTTCAACAACGGCCGGAGTCGGGTAAGCACAGCACGAAAGGCATGGCTGGGCACGACAACCAGCACATCCTGCACATCGACCAGAGCCGAGGCCAAATCCGCATTGAGAGACAGCTGTTCAGGCAAGTGTACGCCGGGCAGATAACGCTCATTACAACGGGCAGCGCTGATATCGGCCATGAGTGCGGCCTCATGCCCCCACAGAGTCACCGAACCACCCGCACGACACAGCTGGATGGCCAGTGCCGTACCCCAGGAACCGGCACCCAGTACGGCGGCAGGATTGTGCTGTTTAGTCATTCATGGCATCCACGTGAATGAATCGTCCGAAAAAAGAAGGTGCACAGAATCAGTGCACAACCTCTTCAACAGGTGCCTCGGCTTGTTGTTTGTGTTGCGCCAGCAAGGCATCAAAGTTGACGGGGGCCAATAACAGCTGCGGAAAACCACCCTTGCCAATGAGATCAGAAACGGCTTCACGTGCATACGGAAACAGGATGTTTGGACAGTAACTGCCCTGCATGTGGACACGCTCATCGTCGTTAAATCCACTCATAGTGAACACGCCCGCCTGGTGTACTTCAGCCAGGTAGGCGATCTTGTCACCCAGTTTGGAGGTAACCGTTACTGTGAGTACCACTTCCATCACCTCGTCGGTTAACGGCTTGCCAGCGGTCTGCAATTCCACGTTGACATCGGGCTTCCATTCTTCGGTAAAAATTTCAGGTGAATTAGGGGTCTCAAAAGAGATATCTTTGAGGTAAATTTTTTGCAGGGCAAATTGCTGCCCTGCCTGTTCGCCGCTTGCGGCGGCAGCATTTTGCTCTTCTTTATCGTCTGACATGAATGGTATTCCAGATTAGGCCCAAACGGGCAGAAAGAAAAAGGGATTTTAACGGGTTACGGATGCTCGCGCACCTGCTGACCAACCCAGGTCAGCAAATTCGGCAAATCCAGGGCACCAGACATACGCGCAACCTCTCTGCCCTGCCTGAAAATCAACAGGGTGGGGATACTGCGAATGGCCAGTTGCGCAGACAGCGCCTGTTCCTGTTCGGAGTTAATTTTCACCAGACGCATGTCAGGCTCAAGCTGTCCGGCCGCCTCGGCAAACACCGGCGACATTATCTTGCAGGGACCACACCATGGTGCCCAAAAATCCACTAACAACGGTAAATCGCTTTTTGCGAGGTGACGCTGAAAACGGATCTGATTGAGATCAAGCGGGTCACCTGTGAACAGAGGCTTGTGGCAGGCACCGCACGAACCACCTGTGGCCAGCTTTGCCTGTGGCACCCGGTTGATGCCGTCACAGTGGGGGCACACAATGTGTAAACTATCGCTCATGAATGCTGTGTGGGGCCGATGTGCCGTTTATTCAAGCCCCGTTTGTTCCAGACCCAAAAGCGGATCAAGCTCGTCGTCCATATCCAGCTCGACCAGCTCATCAAAACCGCCGACGTATTGGTCGCCAATAAAAATTTGTGGTACAGAATCACGCCCGGCACGCTGTTCCATTTCTTCGCGTTTGCCCGCTTCCTGATCAATACGGATTTCCAGATAATCCACACCCTTTTTTTTCAGCAGGCTTTTTGCGCCCGCACAGTAACCACAAAAAGCGGCGGTATACATAACAATTTCAGGTGTCTTTTTTTTGCCCACAGCTCCACTCATGCAACAGAACCCTGAGGCTTGCTGTCCGTTGCCGGTGTGTCTTGCAGACCCAGCAAGGCATCCAGTTCACCTTTGTCTTCCAGCGCGTACATATCGTCACAGCCACCGACATAAACGTCACCAATAAAAATCTGTGGCACAGAAGTTTGACCTGACCGTGTTTCCATTTCGCTGCGTTTGTCAGCATCCTGGTCAATACGAATTTCATTAAAGCCAACGTTTTTTGCTTCCAGCAAATCGATGGCACGGGTGCAAAACGGATCCTGGTGAGTACTGTAAATCAGTACCGGACTTTCAGTTTCGCTATTGTCACCCGTTTCTGCTGTGTCTGGTTCGGGTTTTTCAGGTTCAGGTTTGCCCGGTTCGGGCGGCTTGCCGACTTTCGTTGTGGTGGGCAGTTTGACGCGCTCCCAGGCCAGCATGCCACCGCCGATGTTATGCACATCGGTAAAACCCTGTTTTTTCAGTTTGGTCGCCGCCTGTGCAGAACGGGCACCGGAACGGCACACCATCACCACTACATCATTTTTGTACGCCTGTAATTCCTGGATGCGATCGTCCAGCATGCCTAACGGGATATGAAGGGCATTCATCACATGACCTTCCTGGTACTCCTTTTCAGTACGCACATCCACCACCAGGGCATTTTTGTGATTGATCAGCTGCACCGCCTCGCTGGCCAATACCATGACCACTGCGCTCGGACCAAACCAGGTGCGCGCCAATAAAAACAAAATGATGACCAGGGCGACAAACAATTCCCAGTTACCGCTGACAAAATTACCGAACTCCTGCATAACGCTCTTCCAAACCTGTATTTTGAATTGTATGCTGAAACTGGACGAACTATCACACTTGCACTGCAGTAAATATACTCATTGAGATGCGCCAAACACACCCCGTACAGCACCGTGACAACACCGAATCCCGACCAGTATCGGGCATTGGTTACGCACTATTTGGTTGCGCACTATATAGACAGGAATCAAAAAAGAAAAGCGCCCATCTGCGGTGTTTCAGGCAAGATATCGGGCTAAACAGGAGTCCACCAAAAACCCCGAAAACATCCGGTGTAACAAACCAGACTATGCTTGACGTTCAGTCAGGGTTACAAAAAACTTCACGCATCATGCCGATCAGGCGCAAAGTCCGTGCATCGCCAACCCGATAAAAAACACGATTGGCATCTTTGCGCGACATCAAAATACCCTTGTCACGCAATATGGCCAGATGCTGGGAAATGTTGCTCTGCGAGGTACCCACCATGGCGACAATATCCTGCACACTAATTTCCTGATCGCTCAGAGCACAGAGAATTTTCAGCCGCAGCGGATGCGACATGGCCTTGATGGAGCGCGCGGCCCGCTCGATGTCTTCATCGCGCGTAATCAGATGTTCCATTGTATTCATACGTCATCACCATAAAATCAAATACATTTTACCAGGTTGTCGAAAAAGGCATCCTGCCCTTTTCAAAACGCGAAAAGTAAAAATTTTGCAGTTCCCCGATTTTTCCGACACATCCATGTTATCGAAACAACCTGTTAAAACGTCGCGCAACTACCGGAAAAACCCTGCAATACCGGGCAGCCTGACGCCGTTTCTCACTATACAGCATCCCGCAACTTGAGCAATTAATAATATTCGCATTAAACGCCATAGTGTGCGCCAACTATTTCGGGATCGGGTTTCACCGATTCATCTGCCAACACCTCCTGTAACCCCCTGCCTGAAATATTCTGCCAGAACCAGCCACCAAAAACGCTTTAAAAACATTTTGCAAAAGACCCGGAAGCACAGCAAATACTTTTCACAAACCGGAAAAATCATTTAAAATGATTCGTTCACATCCACCATTGTTATCATTCTAAAGAGCAAGCCTGAGTACATGCCAAGCACACCAGCGCCCGTAATGACCATCATCCTGGATGGTTGGGGTTATAGCGAAGACCCTGAATCCAATGCCATCATCAATGCCAATACTCCGGCATGGGATGCCCTGTGGGCGAAATACCCGCACACGCTGATCAAGGGTTCCGGCCCGGAAGTCGGCTTGCCCAGTGGACAAATGGGTAACTCCGAAGTCGGCCACCTGAATCTGGGTGCGGGACGAGTGGTATACCAGGAATTCACTCGCGTCAGCCGCGCCATTCGCACCGGCTCGTTTTTTACCAACCAGACGCTCACCGATGCGGTGGATTTAAGCATCGAGACCGATCGTGCCGTGCACATCCTCGGCCTGCTCTCCGACGGTGGCGTACACAGCCACGAAGAGCACATTTGTGCCATGGTCAAACTGGCAATAGAACGTGGCGCCAAACATGTTTACCTGCACGCCTTTCTGGATGGCCGCGACACCGCACCCAAAAGCGCCGAGACCTACGTCGCCTCCATGCAAAAAACGTTCGACGAACTGGGTGGCGGACGTTTTGCCTCCATCATCGGTCGTTATTACGCTATGGATCGCGACCACCGCTGGCCCCGGGTGCAAGCCGCCTATGACCTCATCACCCAGGGTAAAAGTGAATTCGAGGCCCCCAATGCCCAGGCTGCCGTAGATGCCGCTTATGCCCGCGATGAATCCGACGAGTTCGTCCAGGCCACACGTATTGTGCCACCAGGCGAAACGCCGGTGGAACTGCGCGATGGCGACATACTGGTATTCATGAACTATCGCTCCGACCGCGCACGGCAAATCACCCGACCCTTCATCGAGCCGGACTTTGACAGTTTTGAACGCATCGTTACGCCCAAACTGGGCGCCTTTGTCAGCCTCACCGAATACAGCGCCGATTTTGACATTCCCGTCGCCTTCCCTCCGGAACGACTGAATAATGTATTTGGTGAATACATTGCCGACCTTGGCCTGCGCCAGTTGCGCATCGCCGAAACTGAAAAATACGCGCATGTCACTTTCTTTTTTAATGGTGGCCGCGAAGAACCTTTTGACGGTGAAGATCGCATTCTGGTGCCCTCACCCGACGTGGCTACCTATGACCTGCAACCGGAAATGAGCGCACCGGAACTCACCGACAAGCTGGTAAAGGCCATTCTCGGCAAAAAATATGACACCATTATTTGCAATTACGCCAACCCGGATATGGTGGGCCATACCGGCAACCTCGAAGCCACCACCCAGGCCATTGAGGCGCTGGATGTCTGTCTTGCGCGTGTAGTGGAAGCACTGGAATCTGTGGGCGGCGAAGCACTGATTACCGCCGACCATGGCAATGCCGAACTGCTCAACAATAAAGAAACCGGTCAGGCGCACACCGCCCACACCACCAACCCGGTGCCACTGATTTATCTGGGCCGCCCCGGCAGCCTGGCCGACACCGGCTCACTGTGTGACATTGCTCCCACCATGCTCAAACTCATGGGGATAGACATCCCTGCCGAAATGGGCGGACGTAATCTGGTTACGCTGGCCACAGACAACAATGTGGCGGGAGATGAAAACGCCTGATTTCCCTTTTATCTTCGGTATATTCTTGTCACTGTTCACACTGGGCAGCTGGTCATCAGCATCACTGGCTGCTGACAATGATCAGACGGACCCCCAAAAACTGGAGCAGTTGCGACAACAAATTCAGGTGCTGCGCAGCGATCTGAATTCTGATGTGCAGCGCAAACAAAGTCTGCAATCCAGGCTGCGGCGCAGCGAACGCCACATCGGCAAAGTGGTCTCTTTGCTGAAAAAGCTGAAACACCAGCTGCGCACACAACAACGTGAACTGAAAACACTCAACACCCGTCGTAGCGGGTTACAGTCAGACCTGCACAAGCACCGCATCGCACTGGCTCAACAGATTCGCGCGGCTTACACCATCGGCCAACAGGAATACGTGAAAATTCTGCTCAACCAGCAAGACCCCGCTGCCGTTGCCCGCACCCTCACATACTACGATTATTTTCACCGGGCCCGTCTGGCGCGCATGCAAGATATCAATGAAAATCTTGCCGAACTGCGCGCCGTAGAAAAAAATATTCAGCAAAAAACCCGAAAACTGGAAAAAACCCGCGAGGAACAGAATCGCGAAAAGATGCAGCTGGAAAAAACCCGACAACAACGCGCCACCGTACTTGCCGGATTGCAACAACAAATTTTCGCCAAGGGTGAACGCTTGTCGTCAATGGAAGAAGACAAACGCCGCCTGCAAGGCCTGCTGGACAGCCTTGCCACCGTTCCACGACAGCCGGAAAACATCGGATCGAAACTGATCTCTGAAGGCAGTGAGCATACGCCCTTTGCCAAATTGCGCGGGCAGTTACCCTGGCCATCACGCGGTCAGCTGATCACTCGTTACGGCAGCACCCGCAAAGCAGGTAAACTCAAATGGCAGGGAGTGAATATCAGAGCCCCCGAAGGCACAGAAGTGAGTGCCATTTCTCACGGCCGCGTGGCTTTCTCCGATTGGCTGCGCGGTTTTGGCCTGCTTATAATCATTGACCATGGTGACGGTTACATGAGTTTGTACGGCGGCAATCAAAGTTTATTCAAGGAAGTGGGCGACTGGGTGGAAACTGGTGAAGTCATCGCCAGTGTAGGCAAGAGTGGCGGACGCAAGGATTCTGCCCTGTATTTTGAGATTCGCCACAATGGCAAACCCGGTAACCCACTCAAGTGGTGTCGAAACAAACCAAAAAGAGTCTCTGCGTCTTAAATGTGAATCAAGTTCTAACCTGATTCGTTATGCATAATTTCTGGTTAACAACCTAACCAGGTCAAGATGCAATTCCCTGTTTAAGTTTTTTCTTTTTCTCTTCTCCAATTTCACCCCAATGCTTATCGCACAATGCCCCTTCAAAAGAATACAAATAATAGCAGACTGGCAAGGTTTCATTTGGATGGTTTTTCTTAATCATTTTATGTGTCTCAATAGCACCATAAAACCTCAACTCTTCCTCAAAAAAAATACCAGCCTCATTTAAACGGCCTGCTATCCTGGGGCCAATATTTCTAAGGTCAGTCAACTTTCTATTTGTGGTCACAACCTGGCTGATACTTTTCTGATGGCTCTACTGCCTGAACTCCATTGCAAAGAAAGGGTCATCAATTACATTGATGCTTTATTTTAGATGCCAATTTAGAGAGATTAATCTTAGACTTCATACGCAACGTCCATTTTGAGTGGTCCAAACATGGTTGGAAGGATAATTTTCTACCCACTAATCGTCAATATGATACTTGATCCCTTTTTCTGTTTTTTTTATTAGCTAAACCATCGTTTATTCACCAATATTCCTTAATTGAAATTTTCGAAGCGTTTCTGTAGTGACACCCTTTTTATCCCGGTAATCCACGATTAATCCCGGAGAGGTATATCTATTTTGATTTTCTATAAACACTCGCTGGCTTGAAGAGTAATAATACAGACCATCCGTTGGTGAATAATCTGGTTCCCCCAATAAATTTTCAATTGCTTTGCGCTCAATGCCAAACGCTAAATGTTCATGAATGATTTGCAGGCTCTCATAATCTCTATTATTCTTGTATTTTGCACTCGCCTCCTCTAATGGCGACAAAAAAACAGAACAAGCTGTCAAAAGACTCACTAACATTATGTTAACAAGTTTAAACATCAGATAAAACCCATCCTCACCTTAACTGATTGATTTTGCAAATGAAAAACCCGGCTCTTTTAAAATTTTAATAAACTCGGAAAGATCTTTAGCTGTCTCACTTTGTACATGCATTAGCACATTTAACACTGTCTTCGTTTTATTCCCGCTCAACTGCTTTTTGATGTATTTTATTTTGTTAGGCCCAATACCCCTCGGTGCTTTCCAATCTTCAGTATCAATATCCCAATTATGGATGCTTAATGATAATTTACGCGCAACCTTTCCCAGTTCAGGATCATGTTTCTTGGGCCACCCACCCGCACCATAGGGTGGTCGTACTTTCGTTGCCGTTACGCCCGTTGCCTTTTTTATAATTTTCTGCGTTTTTTCCAGTTCCAAATAAACTTTAGCCTCACTTGCCTTTGCCAAGTCAGGATGGCTCCATGAGTGATTCTGAATTTTATGTCCCTTAGTAACAATTGACTTCGCCGCAGATGGGTTTCTTTCAACTTCGTTGCCAAGAACATAGAATTCTGCTGTGATTAAATTTTTCTGAAGAGTGTTCAATATCGTACTGAGCGCCCCGGCAGGATTTGGGCCGTCATCAAATGAGAATATAATTTTTCTCCTTTCTGTCATAATTATTTTCCTGAATCAATTCTTGTTTGATTAGTCAAAACACCGGGCAGGTCACGGGCATTGCTGTTCGATTCCCTCCTCAGAACCGTGCGTAATAGTTTCCCATCACACAGCTCAAGCCTCATTAAAGTGCCCACTAGGGGGCCCCACAAGCTAAAAGCTTGCTTCACAATACTAAAGAGCAGTCAGTACGACGTTAGCCAAAAGAGCGCACACCCACTCAAGACCGTCATTTGCTCTTCCTTTTAAAACTGACTCTACCTCTGTTCTCGTGACAAGACACCTGCCAGATATCAGCCTCCTTAACGATGCCAGGAATATTTCACCCGGTATACCCACCATTACAGCAGGCCATTCGCCTCATAAAAGCATCTCAATCCGAACCTCCAACAGTTTGCCTTGCGGTTAACCTGCCCAATGGGCGAAGGACAAGGTAATCACACTACGCCAGCAGGCTTTCGCTTGTAAGGAGTTTTATGGCCAGAGCCACCAGGGCAGCGTGGGCAGAAGTGGCGGGCACAAGGATTCTGCCCTGTATTTTGAGGTTCGCCACAATAACAAACCCGGTAACCCGCTCAAGTGGTGCCGAAACAAGCCGAAAAGGGTTCTGGCACCGCCATAATCTTTCGTAACTGAAGGCGTGCAAATATTGCCTGATTCACAAGTCAGACAGAGTCCTGCATAATCGGGTTGAATTTTTCGGCGTAAACATTATCAATAACAACTGTGTTTCTTTTTGAGGCCGATTTTTCCGGCCTGCGGAGCTATCCATGAATGCAAATTTACGCACCCTGCTGGTGCTGACTGTTGGTCTGATCCTTGGCATAACTCTGGCTATTGGCCAGGGCGTTTTTGCCGACAAGAACGCGAGCAAGGCCACCAGTGCCCTGCCTCTGGATGAGTTGCGCAGTTTCACCGAAGTGTTCGCCCGCATCAAAAAAGATTACGTGGAAGAGGTCAGCGACAAAACCCTGCTGGAAAATGCCATCCGTGGCATGCTGTCCGGCCTTGACCCGCATTCCAGCTACCTCGATCCCGAACATTTTAAAGAATTGCAAGTGGGCACCTCTGGTGAATTTGGCGGTTTGGGCATCGAAGTAGGCATGGAAGACGGTTTCGTCAAGGTCATCTCTCCCATAGACGATACCCCCGCGCAACGTGCTGGAGTGAAGGCCGGTGATCTGGTGATTCGCCTCGATGAAAAACCCGTGAAAGGCATGACCCTCCACGACGCAGTAAAAATCATGCGTGGCAAAGTGGGCACCGACATCGTGCTCACCATTATCCGCGACGGCGAAGAAAAACCCCTGAAAATCACCATCACCCGCGACATCATCAAGGTCAAAAGCGTACGTGCCCGGGACCTGGGTGACGGCTTTGGTTATTTGCGCATTTCACAATTCCAGTCGCGCACTGGCGAAAACCTCGCCGAGGCCATCGAGAAGCTGAAAAAAGACAATGACGGCAAACTTAACGGCATGGTGCTGGATCTGCGCAACAACCCCGGCGGCGTGTTAAATGCTGCAGTGGAAGTCAGTGACGCCTTCCTCGAAACCGGCCTCATCGTTTACACCCAGGGTCGCATTACCGATTCTGAAATGAAATTTAACGCCACACCGCGTCGCCTGCTGGATGGCGCACCGTTGGTCGTCCTGGTGAACGGTGGTTCGGCATCAGCATCGGAAATCGTTGCCGGTGCATTGCAGGATCACAAACGCGCCGTGATTATCGGCACCCGCACCTTCGGTAAAGGCTCGGTGCAAACCATTCTGCCGCTCAACGAAAAAACAGCACTTAAACTGACCACTGCGCGCTATTACACACCATCCGGTCGTTCCATTCAGGCCGAAGGTGTGATGCCGGACATCGTGCTTGAACCACTCAAACTCACCAAACTGGAAGGCCTGGGAGAGCGAGTCAAAGAAGCCGACCTTTCCGGACACCTGGATAATGGTAACGGTACAGACAAGGGCAAGGACAATAAAAAGGATGCCCAAAAGGAAAATGCACCCGAATTATCACTGGCTCAAAGAGACTACCAGCTTTTTGAAGCACTCAACGTACTCAAGGGCATGAGCATCGTGCTGCGACAACATCAGGAATGAGCACGTAATAACTTCCCGGTTTTGCGATTGAAGAACGGGCACCACCAAAACCAGGTGCTTTTAGACAACACCAGGCGCTTTAGGCGAAGACGGGCTGAAGATGAGACGCACAAGATAGGGATGTTATTGCGTGCACGTCCCTTAACCACTGGTCAAGCGCCGCACCTGTGTGAACGACATGACGGCACCACTCTCAACGACGAGCAAAAAAATATTCATACTTGCTCTGCTGGTCTTAACAGGCAACTGGACTTCAAACACGGCGGTGTTCGCAGCAACACCGCCTGACCAGCCTGCCATTGGTATCATCATCGATGACATGGGTAATCTTGAACAACGCGACAAACGCGCCCTGCAACTGCCCGGTCCGGTCACGTTCGCCTTTCTGCCCCACACTCCCCACGCCCGTGAGTTAGCCGAACTCGCTCACCAGCTCGATAAAGAAGTTATGCTGCACTTGCCCATGGAGCCCATCGAATATGACAAGTCTGGCCCTGGCGCACTGACTTTGCACATGACTGCCCGACAATTTATACAACAATTAACATTAAATTTTGCAGCCATTCCACATGTTGTCGGCATCAACAACCATATGGGCAGCCTGCTCACCCAGCACCCCGGCCACATGCAATGGCTGATGACCGAATTGCGCAAACGCAAAGACCTCTACTTTGTTGACAGCTACACCAGCAAAAACAGCATTGCCCGGCAACTTGCCAACGAAAACCGGATACCCAACATGCGTCGCGATGTATTTTTGGACCATGACCGGAACCCGGACACTATTCGTTTTCACCTGCAACGCCTGATCACAAAGGCGCGCCAAAATGGCACCGCACTGGCCATCGGTCACCCCTTCCCGGAAACCATCGCTGTACTGAAAGAAGAATTGCCCAAACTCCGTGCACAAGGCATCACCCTGCTGCCGGTATCACAGTTAATCCATCGAACCCTGGAGAAATCATCATGGCAAGCGTACTTGTCCCGTTAGCACAAAGCTGCGAAGAACTGGAAGCTGTCACCATTATTGATTTATTGCGTCGCGCAGACATCGAGGTGATCACCGCCGGACTCGATGAACAACCCGTCACTGCCAGCCGCGGCGTCGTACTCATCCCCGACACCACACTGGATGACGCATTAAAAAAAGAATATGACATGGTGGTATTACCCGGCGGATTGCCCGGTGCCGATTACCTCGATCAGGATGAACGTATTCAAAATCTGCTGAAGAAAATGGCCAACGATGGAAAATTCACCGCCGCTATTTGCGCCGCACCCAAAGTGCTTGCCAATGCCGGATTGCTTAACGGCAAACGTGCCTCCGCATACCCCGGTACCCTGGAAGAACTTCATCTTGATAATGTCACACTGGAATCTGCACCCGTGGTAAAAGACGGCAACGTCATTACCTCGCGCGGTCCCGGCACCGCCATGGATTTTGCATTGGTATTGATCGAGAACCTGGTCGGAGTAAAAAAACGTGAAGAAGTAGAAGCAGGTTTGGTACGAACATAAGTTGCATCCGTTTGGAGTGACTATTTTTTATGAGCCTCAATGTGCCAGAACAACAAGCCACATCAACCTGCCCTGGCTATAAAATCTGATGCAAACTCAACATAGTGAAAATACACGTTAAAAAAACCCGGAATGAATAAACAACTTCGCAGCAAGTTGATGGGGTATTAACGCCACACCGGCAAAGGTCGGCGTCCAGGACGTCTGTCGGGCTCAGAGAATCGTAGCAAGGGAAAGTCATTTTGAGTCCATTTTTTTGATCGTTTGAGGCGAATATTGGACATACTCAACGAAAAGAATCGAAAAAATGGACCAAAATGAATTTTCCGCAGTAGATTCATCCTGAGTCCGACAGACTCCCATGCTTTCAGCATAAAACTATAAGTTTCTCCCCAGGCTTTCTGGATAAGGAAAATGCTCGTAAAACATTATTTTACGGCACTGCACACTCCGGGCCCGATAGTATAGAATGGGACAAAAGAAAAGACCTGAAACATCTCATTTCCAGGCAGATATCCACTGCTGGCAATTGACGCAAATGAAGAGCAAAAAAGCGGGCGTTTATCCCAAAACAAAATGATGGCATAAATCATTAAAATACATCCTGGAAAAACAAAAAAATCGTTAAGTCGTCTTCCAACAATGAAGTCTGAAGAGTCATACAAAAAACCTGTCATCATTTAACCCCCGCACACATCATTATTATTATTAACACTGCGCTTCAACCCGGATAGTCTTCCACATTACCTGGTTTATGTGGTCATTTCGTTGCGCTCCGGCGTGGTATTGAGAACGCAGAAATTTTCTGGCAGCAATGAGCGCTTGCCTCGTCAACATCGACAAAGGAACAAAAAGTAAATGACCAAAAACCCGATTACAACCAATCTGGATATTCGTTCTGAGTTAAAGGAGAATAAATATGTAACGATTTTAGCTGACGATTTTTCTGTGGCTCCCGGGCTGCTGGACGACTGGCGTCGTTTTTCGACAGACTGGAACGATTTGAAGGAGGATGATTACCTGAAAAATAATATTTGCTTTCGGTTGCGACGGTTTGCCTATATTTATTTTTTACCGGATACAGGAGAAATTTTACCCTACCCCCCAACACCTTATTTCCAGTCGAGTGAACTCAATAGTTATGCAGGTGGTATCGAACGCAAGTTTGCCCCATTACTGGATTCGACGCTCCGGAACCCGTTTCTCCATAATCTGATCAAATTTAATTTCCGTCAGCTCCCGGTGAGCCCGAAAAAAGCCCGGCAACCGTGGAAGCTTGACGTGCATCAAATACGAGTTATGGGTACGCCGGATGTTGCCGGTTTGCCAACGCCTGAAGGAATTCACCACGACGAAAATGATTTTGTTTGCATGCATCTCATTAGTCGCAAAAATGCTGTTGGTGGCGTCAGTACGATTTATGATAATGACCGCAACCCGCTGGAAAGCTGCACATTGAGTCAATCCATGGATTCAATGATCGTGTGGGACCCACAGGTAATGCACGGGGTTAGCCCAATTCTCCCGGAAAATCCCGGCAAACAAGCCATCCGTGACACGCTGCTGATAGGTTATTCTCATGAGCCGGATCTCGAACGGCCTGATCAGCTGGCATATGCACAGACAGGATAGTTTTTTTGAGCAGAATCAAATTTTTCCGGATACGAAAAATGATTCCACCAGTTAAGGAATGGAAAATAAACGACCCCGCAGCAAGCTGGCGGGGTAATAACGCCACACCGGCGAAGGCCGATGTCCAGGGTTTCAATCTCTGGATTCTGGCCTGCGCCAGAATGACAGTATTCGCAGCAAGCTGCGGGAAATTGAACCCATAGAGATTAAATAATTCATACAAGTGGCACTCTGATTTAGTGTGTATTCGTTCGTTCTGATTGAGTAAAAGTGCAGGAATAGTCGTTCTATTTTGAACTTTTGTGATTGAAGAACGGGCGAAGACGGGCTGAAGCAGATGACCCCATGGATATGGATGGGAGAGGGAGAGCCGAGTCTGGAACAGAGGCCGAGATGCCAATTGTATGAGTTATTTAATTTCCATTCCCAGGTCACTTTCCCAGAAATTTCTGGCGAATCATATTACAGAGAATTTTTATAAACCATAATGGCCAGATATACACAATTACAGCAAAGTGACATCCAGAAAATAACGGCCAATTATGATCTTGTGGTCACCGGGTTTGAGATTGTTGACGGTGGTGCGGGTAACTCCAGCTACTTGCTGCACACCATGAATGGCAAATATGTGTTAACCGTTTGCGATGATAAAAACTTGAGTGACGCGGCCAGTATGGGCCATTTGCTGTTACTGCTGAAAACACACAATTTCCCCGCCACACGCCTGTTGCCTCCCGTTAACAGCCCCGTCATCACAGAATACATGAATAAACCCGTGATGTTGAAAGCCTATATTGATGGACAGGTCTGTGAAAATCTGGATGAGGGTATGTTACGCCAGGTGGGTGCGGAAATGGCCCGACTGCATGAGGTGCCTGCACCTGATTTTTTACCTGATAAACACGCCTACGGGCTACAGGTTTTTTCAAATGTGATTGGCTGCAATATCAATACAGAATACGAATCCTGGCTGGCGAAACAACTCGACTATCTTGAACAAAACATCCCGCCCGATCTGCCTTGCGGTTTGATTCATGGTGACTTGTTTTATGATAACGTGATATTTGAAGAAAAGAAATTCAGGGCGATTATCGACTTTGAGGAAGCCTGCCATTATTACAAAGGATTTGACCTGGGAATGGGAATTCTCGGGTTGTGTGTCGAAAGCACGACCGTGGCAATAAAGCACGCGCTTTGGTCAGTGGATACCAACAAGTCAGAAAGTTAGAACAAACAGAAAAAGAAACGCTGCAAATGTTTGTTCAGTACGCAGCAGCTGCAACCTCTTGTTGGCGATTCTGGAAATATCACATCGACACTCCCGGCACGGACAATGTAAACAAACATTGGCAAATGATGCAAATTGCGAAAGACATCAGCAGCATATCGAAAGCAGAGTTTTTGGAAGTGGTTTTTGAACCTGAATCAATCACATAAATATGACTTAGGGACGTGCACGTAATAACATCCCGATCTGGCGCTCATATTTAATCTGTATTTGTTCGTTCTGATTGAACAAAAGTGCAGGAATAGTCGTTCTATTTCGAGCTTTTGTGATTGAAGAACGGGCAAAGACGGGCTG
>JAADIL010000252.1 GCA_013151355.1 Gammaproteobacteria bacterium | reverse complement strand
AGGTTATGCAATATAACCCTGAACCGGGTGCACTTTTCTGTGGAGTCAACTTCGACTGTTCCCCCATGAATATCGATAATGGATTTGACGATGGACAGTCCCAGTCCGGCACCTTCGTCACTGCGATGCCGTGAGGCATCGACGCGATGAAAACGGTCAAATAATCGCGGGATATGTTCGGCCGGAATGACCGGGCCGGGGTTTTCTACACTGATGGAAATTGTTTGTCCGGATAACTGCTCAAGCCGTACATGCACGGTGTTGTCTGACGGGGTATGGCGAATGGCATTGGACAGCAGGTTGCCCAGTACACGTCGCAACATGAGCCGGTCTGCGGGCAGCGTAGCGTTGCCGTGCAGGGCCAGTGAAACACCACGCTCTTCCGCCCATGCCTCGTAATAGTCAAAAAGATCCTGCACTTCTCTGGTGAAATCGACATCAATGCGATTCAGTTGATACTGCCCGTTATCCGCTTTGGCGAGGAATAACATGTCGCTGACCATTTGTGCCATGCGTTCATATTCTTCGATATTGGAATAAAGAATTTCGCGGTATTCATCAATGCTGCGGGACTGGGACAAGGCCACCTGGGTCTGGGTCAGCAGGCTGGTGACCGGGGTGCGGAGTTCGTGAGCGATGTCAGCGGAAAAATTTGACAGGCGTTGAAATGCTTCTTCCATACGTGCCAGCATGTCGTTAAACGAGTTTGCCAGATCGGTGAGTTCCCGAGGCACTGTTTCCGGGGACAAACGGGTGTTCAGTTCATTGGCACTGATACGGTGGATTTGTGTGACAATGCTGCGCAACGGGGCGTGCCCCCGGCGTACCGCGATCCAGCCCATCAGACCCATGAGCACGGTGCCACTGGCGATCATCAGCCACAGGGTGAGGCGAAAGTGATCGAGGAAACGCAGGTGGCCGTCGATGGCAACAGCAATCGACATTGTATAAAAACGCCGGGTTGTGGCGGTGTTTTCAGCAAGGCGTCGGGTCAGCACACGGTAGGTGTGTCTGGTATTGCTCCAGTAGTGTACCGAGCCGTTTTTGTTATTGCCAAAAGCGGTTCGATCCAGAGCGGAAAGGTCAGGCCCGCCAGGGCTGACGAACAGGGTACGTCCGTCTGGTTTGGTGATGTACAGTACGGTGCCATGATGTCCCACCAGCACATCATTAAATCGTTGTTCCAGGGCCTGGGCCTTGTCTGTGGCATCGTGATTGGCAAGTGTTTGTGACACGGCGTGAGCGACGCTTTCAAGTTCGGCAACATCCTGAATAACAAAATGACGCTCAATGGAACGCTCGATGACCCAGCCGAAACCGGTAAAAACAATTGCCGCAGCAACAGCAAACAGCAGGGTCAGACGTAACGTTAGCGAAGGTGGTTTGCGCATCCGTTTTTTCAATTTCTTCAATCGTCATCCGACACATCAAGCATGTAACCCATACCACGTACAGTGTGGATTAGCCGGGGTTCAAAGCCATCATCAATTTTGGCGCGCACCCGGCGAATAGCGACATCAATGACATTGGTGTCGCTGTCGAAGTTCATGTCCCAGACCTGAGAGGCAATCAGGGAGCGGGGCAGTACTTCGCCCTGGCGACGCATCAACAATTCCAGCAAGGAAAATTCCTTGGCGGTGAGTGTTATGCGCTGGCTGCCACGGGTGACCCGACGACGCATAAGATCCAGTTCCAGGTCGGCGATCCTGAGCGTGGTTTCCGTTACCACTGTGGCGCCGCGCCGCAGCAGTGTGCGTACCCGTGCCAGTAACTCTGCGAAGGCAAAAGGTTTAACCAGATAATCATCGGCACCCAGTTCCAGGCCTTTGACGCGGTCTTCCACGCTATCCCGTGCAGTGAGAAACAGTACGGGTACCATTTTACCGGCTTCACGCAGTGATTGCAGGATACGCCAGCCGTCTACATCCGGCAGCATCACATCGAGAATGATCAGGTCGTAGGGCTCGGTCATGGCAAAGTGGTGGCCGTCCAGGCCGTTACGGGCGAGGTCTGTCACAAAGCCGGCTTCACTCAGCCCTTGCTTGAGATAGTCTCCAATTTTGGTTTCGTCCTCGACGATGAGTATCTTCATTCATGGCCCGTAGTATGTAGTGTTTTTTAGTACCAGGATCCTGATTCCATTCCTTACTCTGCGTACCTTACTCGCAGTGCACCGTCGGCAACATGACCACATCATTACAAAATTGTAATGTTTCTGTCAGCCTGGGGACAGGGAAAACTGGCTATAGTCTCATACAGCATAGCCTGAATGGCTTTGCACAGTGCTCCCAAAATCAATACCGGGATATCAGTATGACCCGAATTGAACAGACACTTGCAATAAATAAGGATGAATCAGTAATGAGAAAAACTCCCTTAAATACCCGGGTCGTTCCCGATCCTTCACGTCGTCGATTTATACAGGGACTTGCAGTCGGTGGTGTATTGACGGGTTTGTCGCCCTGGGTCAAACCGGGTTGGGCAAGTCAGGTCGCTACTACAGCCACGGGCATGGCACCGATACTCAGCGGTACGGAATTCGATCTCGTCATCGCAGAGACGGCAGTCAACTATACGGGCAGTCCACGAATGGCAACCACAATCAATGGTTCTATTCCATCTCCCATCTTGCGTTGGCGTGAGGGTGACACAGTAACCATTCGTGTCACCAATCGTTTGAATACCTCAACCTCTATTCATTGGCATGGCATTATCCTGCCGTATCAGATGGATGGCGTTCCAGGGATCAGCTTTGCAGGCATTTCCCCTGGCGAAACGTTTACTTACCGTTTTAAGGTAGAACAGGCCGGTACCTACTGGTATCACTCCCACAGTGGTTTTCAGGAACAGACCGGCATGTATGGCACGATCATCGTCGAGCCGAGAGGCGGTGAGCACATTCGTGCCGATCGTGATTACGTCGTGCAGTTGTCCGACTGGACTGACGAAGACCCCATGAAGGTATTTGAGAAATTAAAAAAGCAGAGCGATTATTACAATTTTAATGCGCCGACGGTGATGGATTTTTTCCGTGATGCTTCTGAACGCGGTCTTGGCAAAGCGATAGACAAAAGGCGTATGTGGAATCAAATGCGCATGAGTCCCACGGACCTTGCCGATATTTCCGCTTACGG
>JAADIL010000017.1:2303-7445 GCA_013151355.1 Gammaproteobacteria bacterium | reverse complement strand
AAAAGATGCTTGCCTGTCGGGTTTTTCCCTATACATTCGCTGCAAATAATCTGGTTTCAGGTGTGAAGGTCATTGCCGGACATATTTTTTTAAATATGTAACCTATCTGTAGATAGATAGTCCTGTTTATGGAAGGCAAATCAGACACAAAGAAATTAGCCCCCTGTTTAACTGGTAAACAGGCAAGTTTATAGGTGATTGTCCTGGTGATTGCCCTGTGGTGGTAGTGGATATCGTGGCAATCGCACTTCATTTTGCGGTACCATGAAGTAGTGAGATAAAAACTGATGATGTTTAAGGAGTGTTTGGCACCGTGATTGTGTGTTTCCCTGGGTACAGGATGTTATCGGGTTTTTGCCTGGCGGCATTTTTTGCGCTGGGCGTGCAGGCAGAACCGGCAGAATTTGTCCTGTCGGACATGCAAGGTGTGGAACACAAATTGTCAGATTATCGTGGCAAGTGGGTAGTGGTGAATTACTGGGCAACCTGGTGCCCCCCTTGTCTTACGGAAATTCCGGAACTGGTGGACTTTCATGAAGAGCGAAAAGACAAGGATGCTGTAGTGCTGGGAGTCAACTTTGAAGACATCAGCCTTAATGCCCTGAAACAGTTTTCTGAAGAATATTTTATGAATTTCCCTGTTTTACGCAGCAAGCCGGGCCCTGACTCGGCATTGGGCCCCATTCCCGGTCTGCCTACCACCTATCTGGTTTCACCCGGGGGAGAAGTGGTTGCCCGTCAGGTTGGCCCGGTTACCGCAGAACTGATCGCGGATTTTATTGCGCAACAAAAAACTGCGGAATAAAAAACCGCAGAATAAATGGAGAGTGTGAATCGAATGGAGAGTACGAATCAAGTGAAGGGCGTGAGTCGTATGACAAGATTATTCGCCCACACAAATATCGTTGCCGTTTTGCTGTTATGGTTTTTGTTTGCAGGCCAGGCGCAAGCGGTGCCTGGCAAAGATCCCTATACCTATTTTTTCAATGAAACCTGGGGCAATTTCTCTGAAGAGCTGGAAACGGCGCGTGCCGAAGGCAAAAAAGCGATCCTGATATTTTTTGAAATGGATGGATGTCCGTTTTGTCATCGCATGAGGACAACCGTACTAAACCAGCCCAGGGTACAAGAATATTTTCGGCAGCACTTTCTTAACTTCAGTGTGAACATAGAAGGTAGCCTGGAAGTCACAGACTTTTCTGGCAAGCCCATGCTGCAAAAAGATTTTGCATTCAAGGTTAACCGGGTACGAGTGACACCGGTATTCGCTTTTTATGATCTTGATGGCAAGCAGATAGCGCGTTATACGGGACCTACATCAAATCTTGAAGAATTTATGTGGTTGGGTGAGTTTGTTGCGAAAGGATTCTACAAAAAAATGCGTTTTACCAAATATAAACGGCAAATAGCCAAGGCCGCCCGGCAGGCAAAATGAGCGGGGCGACAATGCGGTACCTCTGTAGATTACTGTTTCTGTCAGTATTTTCTGTGATGTCATGCCAGGCGTGGGCAAGTGAAGTTGCTTTGCCGGAGCCGCTGACACTTGAGTTTGCACTTGGCCTGGCGTCGGAGGACCATCCCCAGGTACGAATGGCGGCGGCTGATCTGGAGCGTTCCAGGGCCAGACAGTGGCAGGTTGGTACAGAGACAGGTATTGATGTGCGGCTTTCCGCGCGCTTGCGCTGGGTTGACCCACCATCAATCGGTAATATTGAACAGTCCCACAGGGATCATCTTGTCAAACTGTCCCTGAACAAGTCCCTGTACGATTTCGGTCGCAGCACAGCAAAAGAAAATGCGACGCTGGCGGAGCGGAACCAGCGGGCCTGGGTTTATCAGGATCTTCTTACTCGCCGTCGTATTGACATTATGGCCGCTTTTTTTGATGTGCTGCTGGCCGACCAGATCTATGCACGTGATACCGAGGAAATGTCCATAGCCTTTTCACGTTTCGATCGTGCTCGTGGGCGCAATGAACTGGGTCAGTTATCGGATATTGATTTCATGAAAGCGAGCAGCGAGTATCAGGCAGGGTTGCTGCTTCAGGCGCAGCGAGCAGCCACACAACGCATTGCGCGTGCACGCCTTGCTGATATATTGAATCGCCCGGGCCAACTGTCCGGAGAACTGTCTGTTCCCCTATTGAATTTTGAACGCCGAAAAATTCCGGGTGAGGTAGCAGACTGGTTTGCTGAGCTGGATCAGGAGAGTCCGCAGCTACAGGCACTGAAGGCGCAGCTGGCGAGCGCAAAAGCAAAACTGGATCTGGCACGAGTGGATGATAATCCGTTGTTGCTGGGGCAGCTTGAAGTGTCTGAATATACCCGTATATTTGGTAATGATAACTGGCGGGCAGGTGTTTCTCTGGATGTGCCTCTGTTCGATAGCAGCCGCAACGCTGCGTTACAGGCTGTGCGTCGGGCCGAGCTACGCAAGATCGAGGCTGACATGGAGGAGCAGCGGCGTGTATTGCGACAAGAGCTGCTGGAAACCTGGAGTGAGCTGCAAACCTTGCAAATAGAAAAGCGGTATCTGGCGACCAACAAGGAGTATCGTGAGCTATATCTTGATCTCGGGCGCGTCCGGTATGAGCTTGAAGTTGCCAGTGATCTTGATGATGCCATGGTGGGTATACCAGCATTGCAGTATGACGTCATGCGGATGAGTTTTGCCATGGCGTTGGCCTGGGCTCGCATCGATGCCCTGTTGGGCCGACAGTACATCAACAACGAATAGCCATATGCTGAAAGACCAACAGAGGCCAATGCTGACAAAGCGGTCGTTATCCAATAATAATCATGTGGACCAGAGGAGAGACAATATGAATTCACCAGGTCGGGTCATTGGTGTGTTGTATATATTGCCCACATTGATTTTTGCACTTGTTTTTCCGTTGACGGTAGCGGCAGCAAAGGCAGAGGCAACCTTGCAATGGGCACGCATTGTTGCCCTGAGTACGCCGGTTAGCGGGGTCATTGCCGAAGTGAATGTCGACAGGGGAGAGCATGTGCATGCTGATCAGGTCTTGTTGCGCCTGGATAATGAGATATTAAGCACCGAAGTGGTCGCTGCCAGGGCCAGACTCAAACAGGCAGAAAATAATCGTGATGAAGCGCAACGGGAACTGGAGCGATGATCGGACCCTGTTATCCAATCATGATTTGCAGGTAGCGATAATCCAGAGGGACGGAGGGCATGCGGACTGGCTTTCTGCGGGAGCCCGTCTGATGAAAGCAGAATATGATGAGCATTACAGCTCGATACGGGCACCTTTTGCGGCCTGGGTACTGCAACGTAATGCACAGCCCGGACAAACCGTGGTGAGCAGGATGCGGGCTGAGCCATTGATTGTGCTGGCTGAAGCCGGTCGTATGTTAGCGCGTAGTCTGGTGAGTGGGGCGACAGCTGACACTATCGAGCGCGGTGCTGAGGCAAAGGTTACCGTGTCAGGAAAAAACTATGTCGGCACAGTCAGTTTTGTGGCCTTGCAACCGGAGAAAGCCGGTAGTAACCGTTATGCTGTTGACGTTATTTTTGACACGAACCAGCAGGTGCTGCGCGTTGGTCAACCGGCCAAAGTAAAATTTTGAACCGGGTTTGTATGCGATGTTATGTGTCGGGCCAGGTGCAGGGTGTTTTTTTTCGTGCTTCGACACGCCATGAAGCAGAACGCCTGGCGGTTAGTGGTTATGTACGAAATCTGCCGGACGGGCGCGTAGAGGTATTGGCCTGCGGCGCAAAGTCGTTGGTGGAAGAATTATGCGCCTGGTTATCAAAAGGGCCGACACAGGCACAAGTCAGTAATGTGAGCTGTGAACTGGCCGATGATGAATCGCCACCCTTATTCACTATCGAGTGAGAAAATGAATGCATGGGGCCTTGAAGAATGGGAAAACAAGGTGAATGCAGATGAGAGTCTGGTGACATATCAGCTTCACATCATACTCCGGCAGGCACAACAAGTACGTGTTGGTCGCCTGAGCAGCTTCCTGTTTCCGGCAGGATATTATCTTTACACTGGCAGCGCCCGGCGCAATTTGGCCGCACGGGTGCGTCGTCATTTGTCCCGGCAAAAAAAACTGCGTTGGCATATCGATTATTTGCTGATGGCATCTGCGACACAGGTAACGGCGGTTGGGCTTTTTAGCGAAACCGAATGTCGCTGCAATCAGCGTATTAACGGCAAAATTTTACTGGCGGGGTTTGGTGCCAGCGATTGTCGGGCGCGGTGCGGTAGCCATCTTAAATACCTGGGCAATATGGCGGGCATATCCCCATAGCATTTGCGATTCAGGCATTAATTGCATGCATTCTTTATTCCATGGCCACGTTAAAATTCCGTGTTATGAAATATCCGGGCAAACACCTGGATCTCAAATGTTACGAGTAACGGGCATATGAAAACGGAATATCAATTCATTGATGCTTTTGTCACTAAAGACGGTTCTCTGATTCGTGAGCTGATGCATCCGGCGATGCACAAAAACACCAAACAAAGCCTAGCTCAGGCGGTTATTCCGGTTGCTACACGTACCCGGTTACATCGGCATGTGCGCAGTGAAGAGCTATATCATATTACTTCGGGTCAGGGGCGCATGACACTGGCCGATGAAATATTTATCGTATCGGAAGGAGATACACTGTGTATTCCACCAGGTGCGGCACATTGTATTGAAAGCATCGGGGATATGGACCTGGTGATTCTGTGTTGTTGTGCACCGGCCTACTCACATGATGACACGGAGTTGCTGGAATAGACCTTCGCGATTTTTCGCTGATTTTATCTCTGAGCCTGATCTTTCTGTAGTTTGTCCCGGGGGCATGGAGTCATATTGACAAAACAGGATGCGTGTATTATTTTTATTCCCTAATTATAGGACGATTGTCCTATAATTAGGACAGGTCCCTGAAACAAATAAATTACATGGAGAAGATCAATGAGCACTGATTTGTTTTCCCCGGTCACTGTAGGTGACATGAAACTGGCCAATCGTATGGTAATGGCACCACTGACACGTAACCGTGCTGATGAGCACAATGCACCGAATGACATTAATGTCATTTATTATCAGCAGCGAGCAACAGCGGGGCTGATTATCACTGAAGCCTCTCAGATTTCACCAGAAGGTGTCGGTTATCCCG
>JAADIL010000017.1:0-2289 GCA_013151355.1 Gammaproteobacteria bacterium | reverse complement strand
AGTGATGAACAGGTCGCTGGCTGGAAAAAAATTACGGATGCAGTACATGCCGAAGGTGGACATATATTTATTCAGTTGTGGTTTTGCGGGCGGGTATCGCATCCTGATTTGTTGCCTGACAATCAAACCCCCGTTGCGCCATCAGCAATTCAACCCGCAGGTGAAGCAGTCACTTTTGAGGGTATGAAAGCATTTTTGACCCCACGGGCATTGGAAAAAAATGAAATCCCCGACATTGTTGCCCAGTACAAACATGCCGCACAAAAGGCAAGGCAGGCGGGTTTTGATGGTGTTGAAGTGCATGCAGCGAACGGGTATTTGATCGATCAGTTTTTACGCGATGGCTCAAATCAACGCACTGATCAATACGGTGGTAGTGCTGAAAATCGTATGCGCTTGTTGAATGAAGTGCTTGATGCCGTAATTGAAGTGTGGCCCGGCAATCGGGTTGGCGTGCGACTTTCGCCGGAAAACAGTTTTAATGGTATGTCAGACAGTAATCCGGCTGAACATTTCAGTTATTTTGTTTCACAGCTTAATACACGTAACCTTGCTTATTTGCATATGTTGGAAGGCGACATGATGAACAAATCTGCAAATGTTGATTATCGTGCCTTGCGCGATAGTTATAACGGGTTGTACATGGCAAATCATGGATATGATAAAGTGCGTGCGAATAAATCACTCGGTAATGGCGATAGTGATTTTATTGCATTTGGTATTCCATTTTTGGCTAATCCGGACCTGGTCTATCGTTATCGACAAGACCTGGCTTTAAACGATGCGGATGCTGACACTTTTTATGGTGGCACAGAACACGGTTATACGGATTATCCATTTTTTGAACAGGCAGCTACATAACCGGTTTAAACGGGAAAACAGGGCATTTTTATGGGGAGCAAGGGCGAAGCGCTAAGACAAAGGATTGTCGCTGCTGCGGATGAGCTGTTTTACCGGCAAGGATATGAAAATACTTCATTTAGTGATATCGCAGATGCGGTAGGTATATCACGCGGTAATTTTTATTATCACTTTAAAAGCAAGGATGAAATATTAAGTGCTGTGATTGATTCCCGGGTTGCTGCCATTGTGACGATGCTGAATGAGTGGGATAAAAAATTCAAAGATCCCCGGCAGCGTCTTTATTATTACATTGATATGCCGTTACGGGATCAGGAAAATATTTGTTTGCACGGCTGCCCTGTGGGTAGTTTATGTACGGAGCTGGCTAAAATTAACCGTACAATGCTGGACGACGCGAATAGAATGTTTGCAGTATTTCGTGACTGGTTAATCCTTCAGCTCAATTTTCTTGGCGTCAGGAAAAATGTAAAAAAAATTGCCATGCACTTTATTGCCCGGGTGCAGGGCATTGTTACAGTAACAAATGCCTTCGAAGATAAAGATTTTTTGCAACAGGAAACAAAACAATTAAAAAAATGGCAGTGTAGATGAGGATATAGCTTCTACACCGACTACTTGCGGTGTAGGTGAATGTGTCTCTACAGGAGTCCTTGAGTGTGTCGAGGGTGGCGGAGTTGACACTTGCATACCTGGCACACCTGTAGATGAGATCTGTGATGACGGTCTCGATAACAATTGTGATGGTCAAGTAGATGAAAATTGTGGAGTTGTCTGCACGGATGCTGACGATGATGGGTATTTTGCTGAAGGCGGTGAGTGCGGACCAGTTGATTGTAACGACGATGATGAAACAATCCATCCCGGAGCAGAGGAAATATGCGACGGAATAGATAACGATTGTGACGGTGAAGTGGATGAGGATTTTGTCATAACAACTTGCGGTAGGGGTGCTTGTATGTCAACAGGTGAGGTTATCTGTGTGGATGGTGAAATAATCGACACATGTGCGCCTGGCAGACCTCAGACCGAAGGACCGGCTGGAGATTCTACATGTGAGGACGATATTGATAATGACTGTGATGGTAGAGTCGACTCATATGATTGGGATTGCTATGATCAAGGCGATAGAAGGATGCGTCGTCGAGGCCATAGAGGCCGTAGCTAGTATCTAGAGTACGCTAAGGAAGCGGGCCTTATATATGAATATATGTATGGTCCGCTTCTTTTCTTTATAGATTTAGATTTAATGAATGATACAAGGGTTTCAAAATTCAGGAGGTAATTTTCGTATGATAAGAAAAATTTATACAATATTTATGGCATTTGTTGGACTGTTTTTGTTATTAGCTCAGCCGGTATATTCTTTTACAAGTGTTTCTGCAACTGATGCTTACAATGCCCTAAGTTCAGACTCTACGGCCGTAA
>JAADIL010000260.1 GCA_013151355.1 Gammaproteobacteria bacterium | reverse complement strand
CGGCCGATAATGTGAATGTGTAACTGTGAAACAATATTTCCAATGCTGGCGATGTTTATTTTATCTGTGGAAAAATATTCCTCAATAAACCAGGCGACAGCATTGATGTGTTGCTGGATTCTCGATTGCTGTTCGGGGCTCAGTTTATGAAATTCGATTTCCTGAGTGACGGGCACGAGAATAAACCATGGAAACAGGGCGTTCTTTGACAGCAGTAACAGGCAATCATCAAATTCACCGAGCCGATAGCTGTCTGTAGCCAGGCGTTCGTCGATATAAAATGTCATCAAGTTGTACCGTATCTGGTTCCCGTTCTTGTCGTTTTATTCAGGAATGAAAATTAAATAACTTATACCATTGGCATCCCTGCTTCAGCCCGTCTTCGCCTAAAAGTGCCTGGTTTTGGTGGTGCCCGTCCCGTTCTTCAATCGCAAAAGCTCGAAACAAGAGTCACTATTCCTGCACTTTTACCCAATCAGAACGAACAAATACGAACTGAATCAGAGCCCCACTTATTATAAGTTATTTAATTTTCATTTGCCGGAAACAGGAGAAAAAGGTCCTCATGCAACAACGACTCACCAGCAAACGGCGAGTCAGGGTGGACGTCGATGGCTGATTGAACCTTGAATATATCCCTTTCCCATTTGGTGAAACCGCTACGCTTGTTCCACCCTACCCAGTTTAGCCTGACGGCTATGGAGTTACGTGCTCATTCCTCAGGAACGGAATTTCTGAGGTTGCTCCGCACTTTTTTCTCTTGCCTTTATTAAAGCCACGGCGAAATGACACTCAGTTTTATATGGGGGGTGCTTTTTCCCAGTAGCCGGAATTCGTGGAGTGAGGTGGTGACAGGTGCCTGGCTGTGAACAGGAATGAATCCCACCAGCTCCTGACCATCGTCGGTTTTTTCAGCCTGAATAATGATTCCCGGTGTTTCTTCATTGTTACTTTTGTTGATGTGTAGTGCGTATTGTGGAATGTCTATCTCCAACGGTGTACTGAACAGCTCATTCCCTGATTTCAGCAAAAATGCAGCCCTTCCTTCCATGAGATCCTGCTCAGTGGCGGTGCGCCCAGCGACAAAATTGCAACTATCCAGATCAGGCCATTTCATTTGCATCCTCTTTTCAACCGTTGTTTTTCAGCAATTGATTTATGAGTCGTTTTTGTATACCAGGAAACGATGTATCGGCTTCATTCTGATATCACCGTACACACTCTAGGTTTTTTATTTAGACCCAACAAGCGCCAAATACCATCATTAGTGTCGGTGTTTCTGGCTGAACTGTTTGGTATTTACCTTTTTATTTTCACCTTAATATCCATATTTTCATGTATTCCATGGGTGAAATTCCGCTGGTGTTGATGATGTGGGCATGATCTTTAATTTCATTTTTTCCATTGTTGTGCACTGTTTTTGCCATTTTACCCCAAAGACCTTATTGAACTTTATCCACAGGCAAAGGTTAAGGGACGTGCACGTCCCTAAAGAGAGCGCAGAGCCGGACGATAATGGATTTGCTGGCGGCGCAGCTTTGGGCTTCGGCAATCAATTTTCAAAACAGCTTCAAGGGGACAAGTTCGTGACAAAACAGGAATATGGTCGTGCGATTGGTTCGCACCTGGGAAAACCTATTTATGAATCTTTTAAAGATCAGGGTGTGACGTATATTTTTGATCGAGTAGCGCAATGTGATACAGAAGGTTGCCCTCTGGATCAGGTCAAGCACGGTGAGTTGTTGGTGAACCCGGGTTTGATTTACAAGCAGGCATCCTGATTTTGAAAAAACGATAAAAGTTGAATGCCGGTCAAGATATTTTTTACGACCAGTGTCGTTTTTAATCGGGTTTTTCTTTGTGATCCACAGCAAGTTGCATCAGTCGATTTGCTTTTTCTTTGCTTAACCATTTCCAGGGTAACGGGATCAGTCCGGGTACCTGGCGGCAATATTCCTCATAGACTTCTCCGTAATGCGCAACCAGCTTGCGTTCCTCCATACGGGAGCCAATCACAAAATAGGCGCTGATCAGGCCATAAACAACCAGCTGTGCAAGGTGCAGGTCTTGCGTCCATAAAATGACCAAAAAAAAGAAATACCAGGGGTGGCGCACAAACCGGTGCAGGGTAGAAATCTGTAAAGAGTCCGGGTCAGTGCTGTCCGTGTGTCGGTTGCGCCACTGGGTGATCCCCAGAAATACCCCGTTGTCGTAGGATTTTAGTGACCAGACAAAGCCCAGAATAGCCGCAATGGTTAATCCCTTCATCAACCAACCCGTTAACCCCGGCCATTGCCAAACCAGTGGCCCCGGATTTTGGTGCATGAACCAGACCAGGGGAACAAGCAGGACTACCGCGAGAATATTATAGGCAAGCCGATAGGCGGGCATTAATCCGGGCCATTTACGGTGCACCTGGTCTTTGAACCATAGTGATGCCAACAGGGAATGGATCACAAAATAGGCGATGAAGCTTATTCCCAGGGGAACCAGGGATAGCAGGATGTCGTTGTCCGTCATTAGTAGTGTGGGTGTTTTATTTTTATTAACAATAGCCGATACTCGGCGTGGTCGCCGTTTCAAAATGACAAACAACAGTACACAAACAACACATAAAGGTGAATACAATGCGTCAAATGAAAGTAATTTTTTTGCTGGTTTTTTTGGGGATGTTTGCCACCGGGCAGGCATTGGCAGGTGATCTGTATTTTGGTGTCAAAACTGGCTCGATGATTGTGGATAGTTCTGCCGTGAAAACGGACCCCACCAATGTGGGTGTGTTGATAGGGTATGAACTGGGCGTGGTTTTGGGTGATCTGGCGCTGGAAGGTGAGCTGACGACAACCACGAGCGATGGTGAATTCAAGGGAGGCAGCAAATTTGATCTGGATACTATTGCGGCTTATCTGGCTTTCCGCTCAGCAGGCCCGCTTTATTTTAAGGCCAAGGGTGGTTTTTTGCAGGTCGATGGTGATGGTGGCTCGGACACAGGTGTGTCATATGGTATCGGTGTTGGTTTGGGTATCGGCATCGCTCAAGTGGAGCTGGAATATACCCAGACTGCTGTTGATCCCGATCTTGCATTTGTGAGCGTAGGTGTTCAGTTCTGACCGACAGTCAACATTTTATACAATAAAAGGCCCCGGTAATTACCGGGGCCTTTTTTTATGCGCTGGGTTTATTCATTGACTGAAGTGTGGCTATCATTGCACTCGCCGCATTTGACAGCGTGCGCGCCTGATGGCGTACAACTCCCAATTGACGCGTCAATTTTATCCCGCGTATTTTCAGTGCAACCAATTCCTTGTTTAGCATGCTGCGCGGCAGCACAGACCAGCCCAGTCCGACGCCCACCATCATTTTGATGGTCTCAAGGTAATTGGTGGTCATGCCCGCGCTGAGTTCCCCTCCGACCCTGGTGATACTGCGTTCCAGCAGTTGCCGGGTGTAGGTGCCTTGTGAGGGTAAAATTGCCGGATGTTCTGCAAGCTGTTGAAAACCGGGCCTGGATTTTTTGGCCAGCGGGTGCTCGTGAGCGACGACGATGTCCAGGGGGTCTGACCAGATGAGTTCACTTTGCAAGTCCGCAAGTGGTTCCAGTGGCAGGGTGACAATGCCCAGCTCAAGGTCACCCATTTGCACCGCGCGGCAGGCAGCCTCCGAATCCATGAATTGCAGGTCCAGTGTCACCTCGGGATAAGCTTTGCTGAATTGCCGCAACACTGGCGGCAGTCGATGCAGGCCGATGTGATGACTGGTACCGATGCTGAGTCGCCCTGCGACGCTGCCGGTGAGGTTGGAAATCAACCGTCGGCTGTCTTCTATTTCATGCAGGATGGTTCTGGCGCGTGGCAGGAATTCACGGCCAGCCTCGGTCAGGCTGACGCGACGGGCGATACGGTCAAACAGCGCCGCGCCCAGTTCTGCTTCTAAAGCAGCGATCCGTTTGCTGATCGCAGGCTGGGTAAGATAAAGCTGCTCGGCGGCGAGTGAAAATGATTTCAGCTCCGCAGCGACGATGAAAGTTTGCAGATTGACCGTGTCCATGGAGAGAGTTTTATTCATTCCTGTATGGAATGCAAATCATCAAAAAATAGAATTGTTGTTATTTTTCGGTTGGGCTAGAATTCCCTCCAACAAATTGAATATAGAGCTGAAGTGAAGCGGGAAGAACGGAGGAAAGGACGATGGCTGGCAAAACTCTTTACGACAAATTGTGGGATGCCCACGTAGTGCGCAGGCAGGAGGATGGCACCTGTCTTCTTTATATAGACAGGCATCTGGTGCATGAAGTGACCTCGCCACAGGCTTTTGAGGGATTACGTCTGGCGGGCCGCAAACCGTGGCGGGTGGATGCCAATCTCGCCACGCCGGATCATAACGTACCCACCACGCCGCCAGAAAAAGGTGGGCGTGCGCAGGGTATCACCGATCCCGTGGCGCGTTTGCAGGTGGAAACACTGGACAACAACTGCGATGAGTTTGGTATTACCGAATTCAAAATGGATGACATTCGTCAGGGCATCGTGCATGTCATCAGTCCCGAGCAGGGTGCCACTTTGCCAGGTATGACCCTTGTGTGCGGTGATTCACATACTTCCACTCACGGTGCGTTGGGTGCATTGGCCCACGGCATCGGTACCTCCGAGGTGGAGCACGTATTGGCGACGCAGTGTTTGATTCAGCGCAAGTCGAAAAACATGTTGGTGAGCATTGATGGTGCGGTGGGGCCGGGTGTGACGGCCAAAGACATTGTGCTGGCCATTATCGGCGAAATTGGTACTGCGGGTGGCACTGGTTATGCTATCGAATTTGGCGGCGAAGGCATTCGTGATCTTTCCATTGAAGGTCGCATGACTGTGTGCAACATGGCCATCGAAGGTGGCGCGCGCGCGGGTATGGTGGGGGTGGATCAAAAGACGATCGATTATGTGAAAGGGAGACCCTATGCACCGACAGACGAGCAATGGGAAGCTGCGGTGGCTGCATGGCGTGAATTACATTCGGATGATGATGCACAATTTGATCACATCGTTCGCATTAACGGTGCCGATATTCAGCCGCAAGTCACCTGGGGGACATCACCGGAAATGGTTGTTCCTGTGGATGGTCGCGTGCCTGATCCGGCGCAACAAAGTGATGCGGTAAAGGCCGATGGTATGCGTGCCGCGCTGGTTTACATGGGGCTGGAAGCCAATACGCCGATCAACGAAATTAACATCGACAAGGCTTTCATTGGTTCCTGCACCAATTCGCGCATCGAAGATTTGCGTGCAGCAGCAGTTGTGGCCAAAGGGCGAAAGGTGGCGGACAACGTCAAGCTGGCGATGGTGGTGCCGGGTTCTGGTTTAGTGAAAGCACAAGCCGAAAAAGAAGATAAAATTTTTATCGAAGCCGGTTTTGAATGGCGAGAGCCCGGTTGCTCCATGTGTCTGGCCATGAATGCCGACAAACTGGAGCCGGGTGAACGTTGTGCTTCTACCTCGAATCGAAACTTCGAGGGACGACAAGGGCAGGGTGGACGCACTCATCTGGTGAGTCCGGCCATGGCGGCAGCGGCGGCAGTGGTGGGTCACTTTGTTGATGTAAGGGAAATATAGAGGAATAACAACGTGGAAAAATTTGAAAAAATGACGGGCCTGGTGGCCCCAATGGATCGTTCCAACGTGGACACCGACGCCATTATTCCCAAACAGTTTTTGAAGTCCATCAAACGTGCGGGGTTTGGTCCCAACCTGTTCGACGAGTGGCGCTATCTTGATCATGGTGAGCCGGGCATGGATAACAGTGTCCGGCCATTGAATACGGATTTCGTGTTCAATCAACCACGTTACCAGGGCGCGAGCATCCTGTTGGCGCGCGAAAATTTCGGTTGTGGTTCCTCGCGTGAACATGCGCCCTGGGCGTTGCTTGATTACGGTTTTCGCGTCATTATCGCGCCCGGTTACGCGGACATTTTTTTCAACAACTGTTTCAAAAATGGCATTCTGCCCATTGTGCTTGATGCACAGGTAGTGGACGGGTTATTTCAGGCCGTGGCGGCTAACGAGGGTTATGAGTTAAGCGTTGACCTCGAAGCACAGACCATCATCACGCCGGACGGCAAGAGCATTGCCTTTGATGTGGAAGAATTTCGTCAACATTGTTTGTTGAACGGGCTGGATGATATTGGCCTCACCTTGCAGCATGTGGATGACATTCGTGTTTATGAAACACGGCGCAAACAGGAAACGCCGTGGTTGTTTTGAATAAAAAAATTCCAACGCAGAGGCGCAAAAACGCAAAGAAAATATGTTGAATAACAAACTTTGCGTTCTTCGCGCCTCCGTATCTTTGCGTTGGATTTTAAAAAGAGGTTAGTCATGACAAAAAAAATTGCAGTATTACCCGGTGATGGCATCGGCCCCGAGATTGTTGCTGAAGCAGTAAAGGTACTGGAGTGCCTGCGTGCCGATGGCCTCGATATCGAAATGAACGAAGCTCCCGTTGGCGGTGCCGGTTACGAAGCCAGCGGCAAGCCATTGCCTGATGATACGCTGGCGCTGGCCAAAGAATCCGATGCGATTCTGCTGGGGGCGGTGGGTGGTTACCAATGGGAGTCACTGGACATCAGCGTGCGTCCGGAAAAAGGCCTGCTGGGCCTGCGTGCGGAGCTGGAACTGTTTTCCAATCTGCGTCCCGCGATTCTCTACAAGCAGTTGGCTGATGCCTCCACACTGAAACCGGAAGTGGTTTCCGGGCTGGATATCATGATCGTGCGTGAGTTGACAGGTGGCATTTATTTCGGTCAGCCACGGGGTGTGCGTACGCTCGATAATGGTGAACGACAGGGTTTTAATACGCTGGTGTATTCGGAGTCCGAGATTGACCGTATCGGTCGTTCTGCTTTTGATATTGCCATGAAGCGCGGCAAAAAAGTCTGCTCTGTGGATAAAGCCAACGTGCTGGAGTGTACGGAACTGTGGCGCGAAGTGATGGAACATGTGGCCAAAGACTATCCCGAGGTGGAATTGTCACATATGTATGTAGACAATGCGGCGATGCAACTGGTACGCGCACCGAAACAGTTTGATGTGATGGTTACCACTAATATGTTTGGCGATATTCTGTCCGATTGCGCTGCCATGTTGACGGGATCTATTGGTATGTTGCCTTCGGCTTCGCTGGATGCCAATGGCAAAGGTATGTATGAACCCATTCATGGTTCGGCCCCCGATATTGCCGGACAGAACGTGGCTAATCCATTGGCGACGATTTTATCTGTGGCGATGATGTTACGTTATTCACTGAACCAGGTTGTCATGGCGGAGCGTATTGAACAAGCTGTGGAAAAAGTGCTGGATCAGGGTTTGCGCACGGCAGATATTTACAGTGATGGTATGCAGAAAGTTGGCGGGTCAGAAATGGGCGATGCGGTAGTGGCTGCACTTTAAATTTAAGAACATCCAACGCAAAGGCACGGAGACGCAAAGAGCGCGAAGTTATTAAAAATACTTTCTTTGCGATCTCTGCGTCTCTGCAACTTTGCGTTGGATTTTAAAATAGGGGTTCAACGATGAAAAAAGCAGGCTTTGTCGGTTGGCGAGGGATGGTGGGTTCAGTGCTCATGCAACGCATGCGCGATGAAAAAGACTTTGATCACATCGAACCGGTGTTTTTTACCACGTCACAAACCGGTCAGCCGGGCCCGGATATCGGTAAGGATGTGCCACCGTTAAAGGATGCAAAATCCATTGATGAATTGAAAGCAATGGATGTGATCATCACCTGCCAGGGTGGTGGTTATACCGAAGATATCTATCCGCAGTTACGCAAGGCAGGCTGGAATGGTTACTGGATTGATGCAGCCTCTACTCTGCGCATGAAGGACGATGCCATCATCGTGCTCGACCCGGTGAATCTCGATGTCATCAAAGCAGGTTTGGCCAATGGCGCTAAAACCTTTGTCGGTGGCAATTGCACGGTAAGCCTGATGTTGATGGCCATTGGCGGGCTGTTTGAAAATGATCTGGTGGAATGGGTTTCGCCTATGACTTATCAGGCGGCCTCCGGTGCTGGTGCGCAGAACATGCGGGAACTGATTCGCCAAATGGGGGCGATTAATGATTCGGTTAAAAATATCAACGAAGACCCGGCTACAGCGATACTGGATATCGATAAAAAACTGGCGGAATTTTTACGTTCTGATGATTATCCCAAAGACAATTGGGGAGTACCGCTGGCAGGCAGTCTGATTCCCTGGCTGGATTCCCAACTGGACAGTGGTCAGACACGCGAGGAATGGAAAGCCGAGGTGGAAACCAACAAGATTCTTGGCCGCACGGATAATATTATTCCCATCGATGGTATCTGTGTGCGTATTGGTGCCATGCGTTGTCACAGTCAGGCGTTGACCATCAAGTTGAAAAAGGATGTGCCGCTGGATGATATTCATCACATGCTGGCACAGGCAAATGATTGGGTGAAGGTGGTACCTAATGATCGTGATGTCACTATGAAAGAGCTGACTCCTGCTGCCGTTACCGGTACGTTGACAGTGCCGGTTGGTCGGTTGCGCAAACTCACCATGGGTAATGATTATTTGTCTGCCTTTACGGTGGGTGACCAGTTGTTATGGGGTGCAGCGGAACCACTGCGTCGTATGTTGCGACTGTTGTTGGAAACATAAATGTGAATTAAGGGCTAATTAACACTTTATGTTACTGAAAACACCATCGTTCCTCCTGTTTTTAGCCGGAATCCAGAGCCTTGCCTCCGGACAAGCATTCTGGTGCAGGGGGAGATGCTGTTGAGTGGTACTAACAAATAGCGTGTTATGAACGCAGAGGCCGCAGAGACCACAGAGAAAAACATTAAAACTCTGTGCCTCTGCGACCTCTGTGTTAAATGCTCAGTGATTTTTTAAAGTAGCGTGTTTTTAGCGCTTAATTCACATATCAGAAACAATAAATATTGGATGTAAAAACTGTGAACAAAACTTTTGATGTAGCTGTAGTGGGTGCAACCGGCCTGGTTGGCGAGGCGTTTGTGTCGTTTTTGGTGGATCGTGAATTTCCCGTGGGCCATTTTTTCCCGTTGGCGAGTGTGCGCACGGCCGGGAAAAAAGTAGGGCTGGATGGCAAGTATCACACAGTAAAGGATGTAGTGGATTTTGATTTTTCGCAGGCGGATATTGCTGTATTTTGCGCGAATGATGAAGTCTCTGCGGAATATGTACCGCGTGCCACTGCGGCGGGTTGTATGGTTATTGATACCTCGGCACAGTTTGTGGATGACGATGATGTGCCGCTGGTGATTCCGGAAGTGAACCCGCAGGTCATTGCCGGTTATGCTCAACGTAAGGGACAACGCAATATTATTGTTAGTCCTGACAGCGTGACGATACAAATGCTGGTGGCGCTCAAACCCGTGTATGATGCTGTTGGTATTGAACGCATAAATGTGGTTAGTTATCAGGCAGTGACAGCATCAGGCAAGTCCGGCATGGATGAACTCGCCAGCCAGACAATTGCCCTGTTGAATATGCAGGACGCTAAACGTAAAATGTTCCCGCAACAAATTGCGTTTAATGTGTTGCCACAGATCACGGCTGCTGAAGAAAATGGCTATTTGTCCTGCGAAATGAACATGCTGCGGGCATCGCGAAAGATCCTTGCCGATGATGATATTCTCATCAACCCGACCACGGTGCAGGCTCCCGTGTTTTTTTGTCACTCCCAGGTCGTGCATGTGGAGACGGGTGCGAAGCTGGGTGCGGATGAGGCACGGGATTTATTACGACAGGCTCCGGGTGTGCAGTTGCTCGATGATGGTGAACCCGGTAACTCGCCCACAGCCGTCACGCATGCAACGGGTGAGGATGCGGTATTTGTCGGCCGTGTTCGTGAGGATATTTCTCATCCCTGTGGTTTAAGTTTGTGGGTAGTTGCCGATAATGTGCGCAAAGGCGCGGCATTGAATTGTGTGCAGATCCTTGAATTGTTGGTAAAAGAGGGCTTGTAAGCTATAGTTGCTTCTGATTCTTTGCTCTAATTGCCTAATATTTCTAAATAATTCCTCCAGGTTGCCGATGCTGTAGTGGGTTTCCTGAAGACAGAGGAACCAGCAGGCAGGCTGAATAACTAAAAACGGGAGTAACTATGAGTAAGCTATCGGCACCGGCAAAACGGTTGGCACCGGCCATGGCCATTTTGGCAATGTTGATTCCGGCAGTGGGATATGCACTGGGTTTGGGTAACATTGCGATGAAGTCAGCACTCAACCAGCCCCTGGATGCACAGATAGAGTTGCTTTCGGTACGGAAAGGCGACCTGAATAATCTGACGGTCAAGCTGGGTTCGGTAGAAGATTTTCAACGCGTTGGTGCTGATCGGGCTTTCTTTCTTACTAAAATCAATTTCGAGGTGGTTCGTCGCAAGAACGGCACGGCCTATGTTCAGCTGACAACCACCCAGACCGTTACTGAACCTTTCCTGGATTTTGTGGTTGAGGCCCGCTGGCCGCGTGGCCGCATCCTGCGTGAATTTACGGTGCTGGTGGACCCACCGGTGTTATCGGATGAAGCGCCTGCTCCGTTGCAGCAGGCTGTCGTGTCGACACAACAGGCGGCACCTGCTCGTCGTGCGCCTGCCCGGACCGCACGTCCTGCGCCGATTCGCTCCCGTGCAGCAATGGCTCCTGTTGCCCGTCAGCCCGGTGAACTGACTTACGGCCCGGTGCAGTACAACGATACCCTTTATGAAATAGCCAACCAGATGCGCCCTGCTGGTGTCACGGTCGACCAGATGATGCTGGCTCTGGTACGGAATAACCCCAACGCCTTTTACGGTGGCAATGTAAACCAGCTCAAGGCCGGTTATGTGCTGCGTGTTGATGATATTAATGAGTTATCTGCATTTTCGGTTGCGGAAGCGAACGCAGAAGTTAATCGCCAACATAGTGAGTGGCGGGCCCGCAAGAGCGGCAAACTGGTACGTCAGGCCGATGCATCGACGGGTGGCCGGGTTGTTCGCGGTGAAGGCACAAGTGCAGGCAGAGCTGGAGATCAGGCCAGTCTCAAACTGGTTGCCCCGGGTTCCAGGGGTGCAGGCAGTGGTGCAGGCGACGAGAGCGTGGACCAGCTGCGTGAGGATTTATTGCTGGCCGCCGAGGCGCTGGACGCCAATCGTCAGGAAACAGATGAGTTGAAATCTCGCCTGGCAGAAATGGAAGAACAGCTGGAGGCCATGCAGCGACTCATCATGCTCAAGGATGATGAGATGCAGGCACTACAGGCGCAGGCGGGTGTTGAACCCGAGCCGGTAGAAGCAGAAATGCCGATTCCGGAAGCCGGGACTGAAGAAATGGCAGCGGAAGCTCTGACCGAAGAAGGCGCAGAGGTTACAGAGGTTGAGGCATCTGCCGAGGTGGAAGAAACCACTGAACCTGTGCCCGCGCCTGCTGCCCCTGTGGAAGAGCCGGGTCTGCTGGATGATCCCATGGTGATGTACGGTGGTCTCGGTGTGTTGTTGCTACTGATTATTGCCGCAGTGGTTCAGCGCCGCCGCCGCAAGATGCAGGACAGTTTTGAGGAAAGCATCCTCAATGTCGGTGGCGCGGACGATAACGCGGGCGCAACAGCAGAATCCATGAATGGCGGTGAAAGCTCGATGGTCAGCGATTTCGCCATGAGTGAAATGAGCGGCATGAGTGGTATCGAAGCCGATGCGGCTGATGTTGATCCTGTTTCTGAAGCCGATGTCTATCTGGCCTACGGCCGTCATCAGCAGGCCGAAGATATCCTCAGGGAGGCGCTGGAAAAGGAGCCGGATCGTCACGAGATCAAACTGAAAATGCTGGAGGTGTTTTTTGCGGCCAGAGACCGTGAATCCTTTGAGCAACAGGCACAGGAATTACATGACGCGCTGGGTGATGAATCCGATCCCATGTGGGTCAAGGCCGTCACCATGGGGACGCAGTTGTGTCCGGGCAGTGACCTGTTTGGTGGTGATTCCGCCGAGGCGCTGAAAGAAGATCTGGAAGAAGATACCGCTGAAAGTGACGACGATTTGCTGGACTTCGATTTTGATATTGATTCCGACAATATTGACGCCAATGCCGCCACAGGTGATGCAAAAACCGATGAGATGTTTGCCGAACTGGAAGCCGCTACCAGTAGTGATGTTACAGGAGAGGCGCCGACAGCCAGTGACGACAACAGTCTCGACTTTGACATGGACATGGGTTCCGATGCCAGTGCTGAAACGACAAAAGATACGTCGGCAAAAGATGACGGTGACACAGCCACTGATGACAAGAGTCTGGATTTTGACGTTTCTTCCCTGGATTTCAATCTGGACACCGATACTGACTCTGGTTCTGCCAGTGAGACTGTTGCGGTATCAGCAGACGATGATGGAAGTCTGGACTTTGATCTTGGTGACATTGATGAGGCTGTTGTTACGGAAGATGCAATCAGCGAGATAGAAGCAGATGGCACAACAGAAGGCGTGGACGAGCCTGGTGACGAACTGGGTGATGACGTCTTTGGTGAAGTCGATGAAATCGGTACCAAACTGGACCTGGCCAAGGCCTATGTAGACATGGGTGATGGTGATGGTGCACGTAGCATCCTTGAAGAAGTCATGGAAGAGGGTGATGGTACACAGAAGAAACAGGCCGAGGAGTTGCTGTCGCAAATTGCCTGAGTTTTAATCTGGCAATATAAAAGGCGCAGACTTGCAAGTCTGCGCCTTTTTTGTGGCGAGAGTATTTGTTTGCGCATGTTTTGTCAGAAATAATGTGCACAGATTTCAGATTGTCTACGAAGATTCTTTTAAACCTGAATCCTGCAAGTGTGAGCACTTGCAGGATTCAGGTTAGAATATATCCCCATGCACGCGGTCATCAAAATTGTCTGTTTCCTGGTATTTGGTGCCGCCATGGCGGTGGGCAGCAAACCTGTGCTGCTGGCGGGGTTTGTTTTGGTGGTATTGCTGTACTTGTCCGAGCTTGTTCGGGGTGTGCCCACGCAACTACACAATGCGTGGAAGATGCTTAAACGCTTGCGCTGGTTGTTTCTGTCAATTTTTGTGGTGTACCTGTTTCTTACGCCGGGCGTATTGTTGTTGCCCGACGTGCTTTGGGGGCCGACGCAGGAAGGTGTGATGCAGGGCTTTTTGCGTATCGTCGTGCTGGTACTGATTATTGCGGCGGTGAATGTGTTGATTGGCAGTACCGGGCAGGCTGAATTTTTATCCGCAGTGAGTTGGTGTCTGCAACCGTTGTCGTGGCTGGGTTTGTCCCACGAACGCCTGGCGGTACGCATCTCGTTGACGCTGGTTGCGGTGGGTGTGTCGAACGCAGCCTGTCAGAGTGAAACGCGTGATGAATCCTCTGGCGCTTCTACAGCAAAGTCTGTTGATTCCCTGCCTTCTGAATCAACATCTCCTGAACCAAAATTGATGGTCATTGCAAAAACGGCCCATCGCCTTTTTGCCAAAGTGATCGACGATGCAGAGCATGCGCCTTTGCAGGCTATTACTTTGCCCGAACAGTCACGTCCTCCCTTGTTGCAGTGGATCATTCCTGTGTTGCTGGCAATAGTGCTGCTGGCGGCGAAAATCATCATGACGGACGCAGGATAAACCGATGCGCATCGCTATGGGCATCGAATACGATGGCAGTCATTTTTGTGGCTGGCAGGCGCAAAAGCAGGATGTGCCGACGGTGCAGGGAGTTCTGGAAGCGGGTTTGTCCCGGGTTGCCGATGCAGAAATAAAAGTGATTTGTGCTGGCCGTACCGATGCCGGGGTGCATGCCTGTGGCCAGGTGATTCATTTTGAAACCGGCACGGAGCGCAGCGAACGTTCCTGGGTGTGCGGCACCAATGCCAATATCAGCAAAACGATTTCCGTGCAGTGGGCCAGACCGGTTGCTGCGGATTTTCACGCACGTTTTGGTGCGGTGCGTCGGCGCTATCGTTATGTGATTGTCAATCGTGAGGTGCGGCCCACGTTCGCCGCAGGGCGGGTATCGTGGGATTACCGGGAGCTGGACGAGCAACGTATGCAACAAGCTGCGCAACATTTGCTTGGTGAACACGATTTTAATGCTTATCGCGCGGTTGCCTGTCAGGCGCACAGTTCGGTGCGTACTCTGTACCAGCTGGATGTGCAACGCCAGAAAGACCTGATCATTATCGACCTCGAAGCCAATGCTTTTTTGCAACACATGGTGCGCAATATCGCCGGCGTGTTAATGGCCATCGGCGCGGGCGAGCAGTCCACAGACTGGAGTCGGGAAGTGCTGGCAACCCGTGATCGCACCCAGGGTGGTGTTACCGCGCCGCCGCATGGACTCTATTTCATGAGTGTGGAATATCCGCCAGAGTTTGGTATTCCGCAGGTTCCACCGACCCGTCTGGTCTGGTAACCTGCGCGGTTCTTTTACCACCTTCTCAAGTCTTCGTCGCTTATGACTACTCGCATCAAGATATGTGGCATCACCCGGCCGGAAGACGCGCAGCACGCTGCGGCGCTGGGCGCAGATGCCATTGGTCTGGTGTTTTACGGCCCAAGTCCACGTAATGTTGATATTGAACAAGCCTGTGCTGTGATGAATATTCTGCCACCCTTTGTGACCTCGACAGGCTTGTTTGTGAATGCGACGGCGGGTGAGATTCAAGCTGTACTGGATCGGGTGAATCTGGATCTGCTGCAATTTCATGGCGACGAGTCACCCGAATTTTGTACCCGTTTCAATCGCCCGTACATAAAGGCAATCCGTATGTGCGAGGATGTGGATTTGCAGGTCGAGGCTGGCAAGTATGCGCAAGCCCGGGGTTTGCTGCTGGATGCTTGTCACCCGTCTCTGCCGGGTGGCACCGGAGAGTCTTTTGAGTGGACGCGGGTGCCGGATGATTTGCCGATACCCGTGATACTTGCTGGAGGGTTAAGCGCTGACAATGTTGGCGAGGCCATCCGTACCGTGCAGCCCTGTGCCGTGGACGTGAGCGGCGGTGTCGAGGCAGAGAAAGGCATCAAGGATTGGGGTAAAATGGCGGATTTTATCGCCGGGGTGCGTGCGGCGAAGTAGGCGTTGGTGAGATATGTGTTTTATTGGCGGACCAAATAATAACGCTCATTCTGAATGAGCCGAGTCACTAGTTCAGAGGTTGTTAACGTGTCACAGATCGAAAATACAAACGAACCACTCATCGGCCAGATGCCAGACAATCGTGGCCACTTCGGTGTTTACGGTGGTAAGTTCGTTGCTGAAACCTTGATGGTACCGTTGCAGGAGTTGCAGAATGCCTACGATCAATACCTCACCGATCCCGATTTTATCGCCGAGCTGGATGCCGATTTACAGAACTACGTAGGTCGTCCCTCGCCGCTGTATCTGGCCGAAGGCTGGACACGCCGCCTCGGTGGTGCGCAGATTTATCTCAAACGTGAAGACCTCAACCACACCGGTGCACACAAAGTGAATAACACCATTGGCCAGGCCTTGCTGGCCAAACGCCTGGGCAAGACACGCATTATTGCCGAAACCGGTGCGGGCCAGCACGGTGTTGCTACAGCAACGGTTGCCGCGCGGCTGGGATTGAAATGCGTTGTTTACATGGGAGCGGTAGACATCACCCGTCAGGCCATCAACGTTTATCGCATGAAGCTGCTGGGTGCAGAAGTGGTATCAGTGGAGTCTGGCTCGAAGACGCTCAAGGATGCACTCAACGAAGCCATGCGAGACTGGGTGACCAATATTGATGATACTTTTTATATTATCGGTACCGTCGCCGGGCCACACCCATATCCGGCTATGGTACGTGATTTTCAGGCCATTATTGGTCGTGAGGCACGGCAGCAGATTCAGCAGCAGGCCGGGCGATTGCCTGATGCACTGATTGCCTGCGTGGGAGGTGGCTCCAATGCCATTGGCCTGTTTTATCCGTTTTTGGATGACAAAGATGTAGCTGTTTACGGTGTGGAAGCGGCGGGTGACGGGCTGGATTCAGGTCGTCATGCTGCACCGCTGTGTGCCGGGCGTCCCGGCGTGCTGCACGGTAACCGTACCTATTTAATGGAAGATGACGATGGACAGATCATCGAAACGCATTCCGTGTCTGCGGGACTGGACTACCCGGGCGTTGGTCCTGAACATGCCTGGTTGAAAGACATCGGTCGTGCTGAATACGTGGCCATTGATGATGACGAGGCCTTGCAGGCCTTTCATGATTTGACCCGTATCGAAGGCATTATTCCGGCACTGGAATCCAGTCACGCGCTGGCTTATGCCTCCAAACTGGCTCCTGGCATGGACAAGGATCAGATCATTATCGTCAACCTCTCGGGTCGGGGGGACAAAGATATTCATACCGTGGCTGCGCTGGAAGGAATTGAAGTTTGAGCCAGAAGCCCGGGTTTCTAAATATGAAAACCCAACGCAAAGGCGCAAAGACGCCGGGAGCGCAGAGAAAAGCATTTTAAAAAAGGTTTCTTTTGCGTTGGATTTTTAATCGTCTACTTGACTGGAAAAGACATGAGCCGTATCAAAAACTGTTTCGACAAACTGAAAACCGGTAACCGCAAAGCGCTTATCCCTTACGTGACGGCAGGTGACCCCGAGCCCAATGTTACCGTGCCGTTGATGCACGCCATGGTTAACGCCGGTGCCGACATTGTCGAACTGGGTGTGCCATTTTCCGACCCCATGGCCGATGGCCCTGTCATCCAGCGTGCTGCCGAGCGGGCACTGGAACATCGTGTCAGCCTGCGCGATGTGCTGGCCATGGTGACTGAATTCCGTCGGCAGGACAGCCATACCCCGGTAATATTGATGGGTTACCTCAATCCCGTGGAAGTGATGGGTTACGCGGTGTTTGCCGAAGCCGCCGCACAGGCAGGTGTCGATGGCGTGCTTACCGTTGATCTGCCACCCGAAGAGGCCGACGAGCTGGTGGTTGCACTCAAGTCACAACAACTCGACCCCATTTTCCTGCTGGCTCCCACCTCGGACGATGAACGCATCAAACTCATCTGCGGGGCCGCCAGCGGTTATGTTTATTACGTCGCAGTGAAGGGTGTCACTGGTGCGGGTAATCTCGATGTGCAGGCAGTAACGGATAAACTGGAACAGATTCGCAAGCATACTGACTTGCCGGTGGGTGTCGGTTTCGGCATCAAGGACGCTGGGTCAGCCGCTGCCATTGCCGCCGTCGCCGATGCTGTGGTGGTGGGTAGTGCCCTGGTGCAAAAAGTAGAGCAGGCTGCGGGTCAACACGATAGAATCAACACAGAAATTGCCGGGTTGCTGATGCAGATGCGAGCGGGGATGGACGCTTGATTTTTGTGACATGCCTCTAACAAAATTCAGCGTCTTGATAGCAGGATGTATCTTCTTGGAAATCAGACAATTGTGTATCTTGTGATGATATCTGTACGGAATATTATCTTTGCTCAGAAATTACTCAGATATCAGGTAGAGGCATGAAATGGCATCAGATATAAAATTAAAAATCACAATAGCAAAATTGATAGAGCTATCAATTGATGAAAATAAGAGCGTAGCGATGAAAATCGTTCGAAGTAAAGGAAATTTTAGAGTAACAGTAGATCAAGATGGAAATGCAAAATTAACAGGCAAAGCGGGTATTATAGCGTTCAACGGAAACCCTGTTTTAGAGGAGCTGGGTGCAGCCGTAAAATATATTTCGATTAGTTTTGGTGGGAATGATAATGGAACTGTTAAATATACTGGATCATTTAAGGTAGGGTTCGCTACGTTAGTGGTTTCTGGCAGTTTTGATATTGAAAAACTTGTTTTGGGTTGCTCTGGAATACTATGTGTTGCCGCCAGGGCTTTAAAAGATCGTAGTAGAGTACTCAGGGACAGAGAGTTACAGGGAATAATGCAGTGAGATGTAAGTATGGTGTTTTTATTTGCTTTGGATCGTTTTTGTTTTTAATTGGTTGCGCCACTCAATTACCTGTTCAGAAGCAGGACAAGCCAGGTGATGTTTATAGAGAATATATTGGTTCTCTTTCGAATAGTTCAGATGAAGACTTGCTTGTGAAATATTGGTCTCATGCCAGAGTGGCTGAAGGTATGGATGTTCTGACAGATGATTCTGAGGATAATAAACTAAATAAAAATGCGATAGTTTTTTCTATTCGATTCCCCAATGAAATGAAAAACATACTGTCTATGGAGCAGAACATCAAAGGTAATACGGCATGTTTGTTGGTTACAGGGGCAACAGATACGGAAAAAAAATTAATGATTAATATTCCGTATTTACTTGAAGATAATACCTGGAAAATAAACGAAGTATTTATAAAGTATCTGGAAGATGATCAGCCTGTGCCAACAAAACCAGATTGCACTATGGAAATACCATAATACAATAATCGTTTTCACAGGATCAACGCATACAATGAAAATGAACCCGCAGTTTTTTACTGCATCACCAAACGATGTAGCTGAATTCAGGAAACAGGTATGAGCTGGCTAAAAAAATTAATCCCGTCAAGAATCAGTACACAGAGTGCTCAGAAAAAAGCCGTGCCGGAAGGCATCTGGGCCAAATGCACGGAATGCAGCGCAGTGCTGTATCGCGCAGAACTGGAGCGCAACCTGGATGTTTGCCCCAAGTGTGATCATCACATGCGTGTGGGTGCGCGTCGCCGCCTGGATATTTTCCTCGACGAAGAGCCCCGCGTGGAAATTGGCGCAGAGGTGACACCGGTTGATGTGCTTAAATTTAAAGACGTTAAAAAATATAAAGACCGCCTGACTCTGGCGCAAAAGACCACGGGTGAAACAGATGCTCTGGTCAGCATGATGGGACAGGTACAGGGTGTACCGCTGGTGGTGACGGCCTTTGAATTCAAATTTATGGGTGGCTCCATGGGCTCAGTGGTGGGTGAACGCTTTGTGCGGGCGGTAAACACCTCGCTGGAGCACAACATTCCGCTGGTGTGTTTCTCTGCCAGTGGTGGTGCGCGTATGCAGGAGGCGCTGTTTTCACTGATGCAAATGGCCAAAACCAGTGCGGCTCTGGCGAAACTCGGTAAACGCGGTATCCCGTTTATTTCCGTGTTGACTGACCCCACCATGGGCGGTGTATCGGCCAGCCTGGCGATGCTGGGTGATGTGCATGTTGCTGAACCTAAAGCGTTGATTGGTTTTGCCGGGCCCAGAGTTATCGAGCAAACCGTGCGTCAAACCCTGCCAGAAGGTTTCCAGCGTAGCGAGTTTTTGCAGGAGAAAGGCGCGGTGGATATGGTGATCGACCGGCGTGATTTGCGCGACCGTATTGCCAGTCTGTTGACCATGCTGACGGGGCAGCCTGCGCCTTGATGGCAGCGGTTCAGGGATGAAGGTTGAGTTGCCAGACAAAGGAACGTGCACGAAATAACTTCCCTGTTTTGCATTCCGGCTTTAGCCCGTCTTCGTCCGTTCTTCAATCACAAAAGCTCAAATATGTGCCCTTCCAGGGCGCCACTTTTGTATTTGGTGATTGGCATAGTCGGCCACGAATACGCTACCGTCTTCAGCTTCCGCAACAGCAATGGTGGTATGTGTCGGCCCGGTGCTTTTGATGCCGAAGGCATTGAGGAATGAACCGTCCCGGGTAAATTTCTGCACCCGGTCATTATAAAAATCTGCGACAAATACATTACCGCTGGGCCCAACAGATATTCCGGTAATGGTAGTGAACCAGCCGTTGAAAGAGCCAAAAATATTTATTGCGAACGGGCCACCCCATTTTGTCAGTAATTTTCCATCAGGCCCGATAGCCAGCACCCGGTCATTGTAACCATCGGCGATATACAATGTGCCGTTTTTTGACAGGGCAACATCGGTGGGATAACGTAATTTTCCGCCAAAAGTACCCACCTCGCCGGTGATGCCCCATTGACGCACAAAGCTGCCGTCAGCACGCAATCGCTGCACCCGCTGGTTGGTGAAACCTGACACATAAAGATCACCATTGCTGGCCACGGCAACACCACCGGGAATGGTAAGCTCTCCCGGACCTGTGCCAGGTTTACCGATACTGCGGCGGTAATCTCCTTGCAGCGAAAACACTCTGATTTGATCCGCAAAATAATCTGCTACATAAAGTTCATTGTTTGCAATAGTGAGATTCATGGGGCGCTCAAGATTATTTACGCCAAACTGTCGCAGTGCCGTGCCATCGAGATCAAATACCTGAATACGATGATTGCGGCTATCACTGACAAACACTTCATTACCTTGTACCGCGATGCCCGTGGGTTCGTTGAATTGTCCTGCTGCGCTACCTTTTCCACCCCATGTTTTTTCCAGAACGTACGCAGGCTCCTGTGCTGAAGGCATCCAGACAAACCAGGTAATAGCGATGAGAACCAGCACTGTAAAAAGCAGCCACTGAATGCTTTTCAGTATTTTTTTCATAAATCTTTCTCTGTCACACTTTTCATGGTGAAACCGGCATCATTAATGATTTCTTTCAGTTTTTCCTCCCTGAAGGTTTTTCCTTCGCGGGTTTTTACGATGACCAGGCCTTTTTGCAAATCAATGTCCACAGAATCGACACCTTCCGTTTTGGTGAATTTCTTTTCAATACCGTATGCGCAAAACGGGCAGGCGAGGCCATCGACACGCATGTTGTACTGGATGCCTGCGGCAAAACTGAAGTTGCTCCATAGAAGAGTGATTGCTGTAAAAAGCAAAAGTGTTTTAATCAATGAAAGTTTCATGTTGCTTGCTCCCGGGAATAGTTATCATCAGCGCTGATAACCGATATGTTTAAAGGTGCCATTCAAAAGTTGCCTTAAAGCGATAATCGGATTTGTCCTGCGTACCATTCAAATCACTTGCAACGGGAACTTGAATGCCGGATTTAATGGCGAAGTTACGGGTGGTCCAGAAAATGCCGGGGGAGAGAAACCATTCGGTGCCTCCAGTGTTCATTAATGAATTCCCATTCAGTTCTGCCTTGTCAGTTATTTCACCATTAAGTTCCAGCAGCCATACGGTGTCCGGTTTTTTATATTCGGGGGGGGCAGGACGCCAGCCAGCCACAAAATCCACCCGCCATTTATTGCCTGCCTGGAAATCGGCTGCATTTTTACCCGGAAAGATATAACGGGCACTGGCCCAGCGATACGACTTGATACTTTCGTAGCCATAAGTGATTCCGGTAATGACATCGGTGGCTCCATTGCCCAGTGCCGGGTCGGCTTTTTCGTCTGCATTATCAGCATTGATGGCCAGCATGACTGCGGCAGATTCCTGCAAGCCAAGTGAATCTTCGCGCCAGAAACGGTATTTGGTGAAAGCCTGTAAATCAGACAATCCACTGGAGGTGTCTGTGCCGTTGTTTCTGGATGAATAGGGCACATCAATACCGGCTGACCACTCACCGGTAATACCGTAGGCTACCTGGAACGCCAGCCCGGTTTCTTCTTTTTTGTCGGCCTTTTTCCGGTAGATTTCGGCTGCGGCTTCCATCCCGTTCTTGAACAACACATGGGGACCGATGCCGAACACGGGATCGTGGGCGAGCGCAGCGCTACTGTGTATGATCAGTAGCGCACCTGCCCCCCAAAGTGGCCAATTGACACGTTGCATATAGGTTTCCCCTGTAATGTTTAACAATGCTGGGCACAGAATACATCCTGGAGTTGACTCCAGGTCAAGGGCGGTTGAAAACAAATGATGTGCGATTACGTTGTACGGAAAGAGGCACGAGAGAGTTTTAGGCAGGAGGCTATGGTGTCCTGGACGGCGTATCAGGATACCGGTGTCCACAATTTATAAATTTTTATTTTAAAAACACCTTACCCATAAAGTGGAAGGTATTGTCAGGTTCGGTCTCAAGGTTATCAGCCATATAAATTAGATATTCACCCGGTAAGCTAAATACTAATCCCTCAACCTTCTTGCCATCGGTCCAGTTTATCCCCGTGAGTTTAGATGGTGATATATCTATCCTTCTTGTTTTTACATACTGATGTTACGCACTCGTAGCCATAAGGTGGGCAAAAACACATGCCCACCCGCTGCCTGGCCATCAGGCTAAGCCGGGTAGGGTGGAACAAGCGTCGCGGTTCCACCAAACGGGAAAGGGACCTGTTCAAGGCTCGCTCAGTTATCGACGTTGACCCTGACTCGCCGTTTGCCGGTGAGTTGTTGTTGCATATGGGCTTTTTTCTCCTGTTTCAGGCCATAGGGTTTTTGTTGCAAGGTGTTTTTTTGTCAGCGGTCGTGAGCACAGAGGCGATTTGTTGTTCCTTATAGCATATCAGGTGGAACCGCTGCGCTTGTTCCACCCTAC
>JAADIL010000164.1 GCA_013151355.1 Gammaproteobacteria bacterium | reverse complement strand
CTGATTGAGCAAAAGTGCAGAAATAATCGCTCTTGTTTCGAGCTTTTGTGAGGGAAGAATGTGCCAGCGCAGGCTAAAGCGGGAATGCAAGATGTATAAGTTATTGTGTTCCATTCCTGATTGCTCCGGGGTCATTGTCTGGCCGTCTTGACTATTTTTGCGCGCACTGGATTTAGAACAATAGTAACTACCCGGTCTAAAATCGAGTTAAGGGACGTGCACGTAATAACATCCCGATCTGGTGCTCATATTTAGTCTGTATTTGTTCATTCTGATTGAACAAAAGTGCAGGAATAGTCATTCTGTTTCGAGGTTTTGTGATTGAAGAACAGGCACCAACAGTAGGCGCTTTAGGCGAAGACGGGCTGAAGATGAGATGCAAGGTCGGGATGTTGTTGCGTGCACGTCCCTAAGGAACCTGCACGTAATAACTTCCCTGTTTGGCACTCAGGTTTAGTGCGTATTTGTTCTGATTGAACAAAAGTGCAAGAATCGTTATTCTGTTTCGAGGTTTTGTGATTGAAGAACAGGCGCTTCAGGAAAAGACGGGCTGAAACTGAGATGCAAAACAGGGAAGTTATTACATGCATGTCCCTAATATATAAAGTCTATGATATTGGATAACATTTCGATTCTGATGTAATCTTTGTCGCCATGCAAACACCGTTCGGCATGCAATCCATCAGCGTATTGAATAAAAGTAACGACTCAGCCTGGCTTTTAGGGGTATGTAACACTATCAGGCCAAGTGTAATAAATGTGAATTAAACCCTGGAATAACTATTTATGCCTGAACTCAAATGTTTGAAAAATCAGCTCTTGATACGCATTTAAAAAACCAGGTTGAGTAGTTACTTACAACAAGAATAAAAAGACTGATGACACTAAAGTGCTTGTGTCGCCGGATGAGCAAAGAAATCAAAAAAACTAAAGATCAGTCAGCCAGGAACAACCGTAAACCACTTTCCGTTAGTGATTATGGCAAACCCGAACCAAAGCCAGTGCAAGAAAAGTGAGGGGCTCGGGTGGAGGACAAGCTGGACATCATAAAGGTAGCACCTTCAACCCCGATCAGGGCGCGCAAATATTTTTGCCATATTCGGAGTAATATCTCTACCGTTAAAAAGCAGAGGCATAATGTCTTCGATGCACTATGTAATGCGGCGATTACTTCTGAAGAAAAAAGCTAAAAAAGCCTGTAAAAACAGGCTGAGTAGCTACCTTTATTTATTAAATATATGGGAGCAAGAAATTCTTGAGAAAAATATCGAGAAAGGGGTACACGGTGGCGAGGCAGAATGACTGCGTCACTTGCTTCAACGCCGTTTCGGCAAGCTGTCTGCATGAAGCAGCGAGAGAATCGACCAGACCAGTTGCCATGATCCTGAAACCTGGAGTGAGCACATCCGGAATGCCAGCCCCCTGGAAAATGCTTATTATCAATTCACATGATCATCACTTTTCCTTCTCCTCTATCATCGCCGTTGCAATGGCCAGGTCAGTCAGCGCCTGTCGGCAACCTGTCCTGCCAGAGACGAAAACCCTATGACTTATCACCTTGGTATTAATCTGGGCCATGACCGTGCCGCCGCATTAATCGAAGATGGCGAGATTCGGGTAGCAATACAACAAGAGCGACTGGATCGTTGCAAACACAGCGTTGGCATGCTGTTGCAATCCGCAAGCGATCCTCATCAAATACAACCCCCCTGGGAGGCCATTCACTACTGTCTCGACGCTGTTGGCATTACCCTGAGCGAAGTCGAAAGTATTACGGCCAACATGCCGGGGACCGACTACGCGCCCAACATTCTGAAGCGCATGTTGGCACCGGAGCATCGCGCCAAAATCCGCACCCTGCCCAGCCATCATCTTGGCCATGCCTACAGCGCGTTTTGGCCCTCGGGATTTGAGCAGGCGATTGTCCTGGTCGCCGATGCCACAGGTTCCACCGATGCCCACCATCAAACCGAATCATATACCGTCTACCATGCTCATGATCAACAGCTGACACCGCTGCATAGCGAGAAAGTCGCAGCTCATCTCACGGCCCTTGGCACCCTTGGGTTTTTGTACGAATATGTCGCTCGCAAAGCGGGCTTTGTCACTACGGTCAACAACAACATTAGCGTTCCCGAGGCCGGAAAATTAATGGGGCTGGCGGCATATGGTGGCCCCCAGGTTCACTGGCAACAATGGATTCAACCCGTAAAAGACAGCTATCACCTCGACATCTCGCCTTACGATATTTTTCTGGAAGTGGCCGCTCTGGAAAAACACTACGATGACGGCAAGGGCTCCGCTTATCTGCGCCCCTGGCTGGTTGACCTTGGCTGGAAAATTCAACATGAACTAGAACAGGCACTATCACATATTGTTGCCCTGGCAATGAAGCAAACCGGGCTGAACAAACTCTGCCTTGCTGGTGGTGTCGCGCTTAATTCGGTGGCCAACTACACCCTCTACCATGAACTTGGTCTGGATGATCTTTTTGTCTTTCCGGCGGCCGGTGATGCAGGCATTGCCGCAGGCTGCGCCCTGTGGGCCTATGCCACACAGGAACCCGCGCCAAAACGCCCGACAAAATTGAAAACCGCCGCATTCGGACAGACCTATACCACAAAAGCCATTGAACAGGCGGTCACCGCCCGCAGCGATCAGCTTCATCTGGAACGACCGGCAGAAGACCTGACTCAGCGCTGTGCAACGGCCTTGTCACAGGGACATATTGTCGCCTGGTTTCAGCAGGGCTCCGAATACGGCCCCCGGTCACTCGGCCATCGCTCCATTCTCGCCGATCCCCGTTTTGCACGAATGAAAGATGTCATCAATGCGCGGATAAAGTTTCGTGAACCTTTTCGCCCCTTTGCCCCGGTTATCCCTGAAGAAAACCTCAGCGAGGTATTTGCATTCCAGGACACTCCCCCCGGCGCAACCGCGCTGATGCTGATGGTCGCGCCCATTAAACCGAAATACCGCAGCGAACTCCCCGGCATCAGCCACGAGGATGGTAGCGGTCGGGTGCAAACCGTCAGCCTGGAAAGCAGCCCGCACCTGTTCTGTCAGCAACTCGCGACCCTGCGCGGTGGCCCGCCCGTGATTCTCAATACCAGCTTTAACGTCGCCGGTCAGCCTCTGGTGGAAACACCGGAACAGGCCATCGAGGTATTTCTGACCACGGATATCGACTATCTGGTGCTTGATGGCTTATGGATCAGTAAACGTCAAACACCTATTCTTAGCTATGCCGAACATAGTCAAGACCTTACTGTCGAAACGTTACCTCAGGGCTTGGCACCTGAACAGCCGGATGTCTTTGAACTCATGCGTCAGCTTGACCAGGCACTTTTTTTCGGCAACACCGAGGCCTGCTCATGGTCAACTGAAGAATTACAGCAGCTATCACGACTCGGGGGGCGCTACAAAGAAACCAGCCGATTGTTTCCACAACACCCCTTCGTTGCTGAGCCTTACACTCAACTCGGATCCCGGTGTCGATTACTGCTTGACCCTCTGGGTAAATCACAACTGGTCGATCTCGGCGAACCCACCAGGGCTCATGGGTATTGTCTTGATCAGGTAAAGTGGTTATTGGCCCGATTCAATCATGCAAAACTGAATAAAAACCCGGCACTTTTGGAACAACTGCGGCGCTCACAACAACTCAGCACTCTGGAACAACAACAACAACTCGACTGGGCACAAAAACAATTGCAGCACTATGCACTATTGGCCCGGGAAGCACATCCACCCACGCCAGTCGCCGATTCACCCTTGCCGGAAACATCCGAACACACTTTTCAGCCGTTCGCAGAACCTGATTTCGCCATCCCTGGAGTGCTCAGCAATATTCGGCAAGCATTAGTGCATGCAGATTACACCGAGGCCAGCCAGTATTTGTCGTTTACTCGACATCGATTCATTGCAAAAAATCGAACCAACCCATCTGCATTACTACGATCAATATAAACTGCCGCACAATGATCTCGGTGATTTGGTCCGGTTGTTTCTACTACGGGTCGCATTACCCGAAGAGCATATCAAGCGGTTATTCGGCATCAACGAGTATCATGCTCTGGTTCAACTGGGTTTGCTCATTCCCCGTGGCAAACAACAATGGGCCTCGCGCATCGACCTTTATTGTGTCGATAACCTGTATATTGCAACAGATCACCGCTACCTGTTATTACCGGAGGACACCCTCGAAGAAGAACCGGTAATGTATATTGGCCTCGATAGCCACGGCTTAGTGAATACTGCACCCCGGTATCCAGTTGATACACTCCTTGATCTATGCAGCGGGTCCGGTGTCCAGGCACTGGTTGCCAGTCGTTATGCCAGCCAGGTGACAGGTATCGACATTAACCTGCGAGCCCTGCGCTTCGCACGCTTCAATGCCCAGCTCAATAACATCAGCAACGCGACATTTATCCAGGGCAATCTCTACCAGCCGCTCGGAAAACAACGTTTCGATATTATTATCGCCAATCCGCCCTTCGTTGCCAGCCCTGAACAAGTGCTCCGGTTTCGCGATGGCGGTGACAATGGTGAAGTCGTACTCGCGGATATTATCACCCGGGCCTCTGACCACCTTAACGCCAACGGGCGTCTGCACATTGTCACCGATCTGGTCGATGTTGCTGACTACCAACGCAAACTCCAACACTGGTGGCAGGGCAGACTAACGGACAGCCTGGTTTTACAAACGGCTGATCGGGATGCCATGCTTTTTGCCGTGCCGCATGTGCATCAGGCCTTCGGCCAGCGTTTTCACGACTATAATACTGAACTGGCGAACTGGCTGGATAATCTCCAACAAATGCCACAGCCGGTAGCCATCAACTTTGGCTATATTCTCATTCATTGCCACACCGACAAGACACGACCATCGTCGTATTACACACGGACGATCCATAATCCCAGCCAACCGATTGACGCCCAGGTTGGCGATTATTTTCGCCAACGACAGCTCCTCAATGCACCGGAGACCCAGCCCTTGCAGTTAACCATCAACCCCCACATCCGTTTTCGGGTTGACTCCGATGCCTGCGGCCTTACCACAGAGATCACCTTGTTCTCACCCACAAGCGCCTACTATACTCACTACCAGATAGACGATACCGTCTTCCAGGCATTGCAAGCCATTGCCACCCGGAACATCAGCATCGTCAGTTCCACTGATATAGCAAAACAGCCGATCTTGTTAGATTTACTGCATAAGGGGGTATTGTCTCTCCACAAAACAAGCAGCTTCGCTACATCTGATACCTCCATCATCAATCTCCAGGCAAGCCAACCAACATCTATTCCCGGGGATTGCGAAAGCGCTCTCTCGCCAGGCACGATTCAGGAACAAGCGACGGCAACAACCCCGACTTGTTTATCCTCTTATTGCCGTTAAGGGACTCGCATACTTTGCCGCTAAAGAATGGAAATTAAATAACTTATACAAGTGGCGCTCTGATTTGGTCCGTATTTGTTCGTTTTGATTGAGCAAAAGTGCAGAAATAGTTGTTTTGTTTCGAGCTTTTGTGATTGAAGAACGGGCGAAGACGGGCTGAAGCAGAGATGCTGATTGTATGAGTTATTTAATTTCCGTTCCTGAGGGACGTGCATGCTTGCGGTTACTCCTTGTAGCCGTTACAGTCACCCCACACCAAGGAGGCAAGAATGAACGCAGCACAAACCGTATTGTTATTAATCGGTTACCAAAATGATTATTTTTCCCCCACGGGGATATTGCGCGATGTCGTCGAGGAATCTGCCCATCACCAGACAGTGCTGAGCAACACGCTGAACCTGGTACAACGCCTGGCAGCCAGTCCTGTTCGCATGGTAGACACACCCATTGTCTTCACCGACGATTATCACGAGTTGGTGAATCCCATCGGCATTTTAAACACCATCAAAGAGCTTGGAGCCTTTAAGGTCGGCAGCGATGGCGTGAAAACCATTCCTGAACTCCAGGCTTTTGCCAACCGGATTACCACCATTCCCGGAAAACGCGGATTGAACGCCTTTTCCAACACCGCGCTGGAGACCTTGTTTCAGCAATGGGGGATTAGCAATATTGTCATTGCCGGTGCGATCAGCTCGATTTGTGTTGACTCCACCGGGCGCCATGCTCATAGCCTGGATTACCGGGTGACCATACTCAACGACTGTACCCTGGGGCGTAGCCCGGTCGAACAGGCCTTCTACTGCGAGCAGATTTTTCCGCTCTACGCCCAAACCATGACACATCACGAATTATTACAAAAACTGGATATAAACACAGATTCTTTATAGCCCGCTTAATATGGACTGGCTGTGATCACAGCCACCATGCTGACAGCAAGGACAAGCTAGCCAGATGGATAAACACGGCGATCAAATTCATTTCCAGATTCAGCAACGCCTGACCGAGGAACTGATCAGCTCTGAGCAACGCCACCGGGAATTGGTGGAGGCGCTCCGGGAGGTAGTATTCAAACTTGATACCCAACTGCACCTGACCTATGTCAATCGTGCCTGGTTCGAACACCTTGGCCACCCCACCGACACCCTGCTCAATACCCCATTGACAAATTTTATCTGTCCGGAAGATCGCGGACAAATACTTGAAGAGTTGCAAGGCACACCCTCACAGGGAAAACACCCTGTGGTTCGCTTTTACCGCCAGGACGGCAGCCAGATGTGGTTCGAATTATCCTGGCGCCCTGATCCCAAAGGAGGCGGGATTGGCCTGCTCTACAATATCAACCAACATAAACTATTGACCCTGGAACTGGAAAAAGCACAAGCGCAATTAGAGCGGCGAGTTGAAGAGAGAACTGCCGAATTAACCAGAGCTAATCAGAAATTGCTCATCGAAAAAGACAAGGCCGAAGCTGCCAGCAAAGCTAAAAGTGCCTTCCTGACCAACATGAGCCATGAGCTGCGGACACCGCTGAACGCTATTATCGGCTATAGCGAAATACTTCGGGAGCAAATGAGAGAGCAGGCTTTCGACGACAATTATATTCAGGATATCGGCAAGATTTCCGGGGCGGGAGAGCAATTGTTACAGCTCATCGAGGGCGTGCTGGATTTGTCCAAAATTCACGCCAATACCATGACGATTTCTATTCACACCATGATCCTGACAGAGTTCCTGGACGAGGTCATCAACACCGTGACGCCGATGGCGCGGGCTAACGGTAACACCCTCAATGTTATCTGCCAGGAAAATATCCCGCAGATTGAAACCGATACCCTCAAGTTACGGCAGATCATATTAAATATTCTCAGCAATGCCTGTAAATTCACCCATGATGGTGATATTACGTTACGCGTCACATATGAACATCACGATACCCTGGTATTTACCGTCAGTGATACCGGCATTGGTATTAGTGCAGATGATCAGAAAAAACTCTTCAAGGATTTCGTTCAGATCGATAATTCGTCAACGCGGCAATATGGTGGCACGGGCCTGGGCCTGGCAATTAGCCAACGTCTGTGTCGGCTGCTGGGCGGTGACATCCATGTCAACAGTGAGCAAGGCAAAGGCACGACCTTCGTTATCAACCTGCCCGTCACAGCCAGGACTGAGCCGCCCCGGTAAAAAAGAAGAAAGTCTTTACCTGGAAATTAGTTCTCATAAAGTCATGCCGTCAAAGCAAAGTATGTGAAGAAGCAATTCAATACTATAAGTAAAGACTTGACCTGCTGACCCTTTTGCACGAAACAAAGACACAGCCTGTTATTTTGACGGCTAACGGTGATTGTTTTGAATATGATACCGGGCTTGTTTTTCGCGAGAGCTGTGGGTACGAACAACGCAGCATGGTATTTTTCAGATGCAATCCGAAGGGCTGGTGCCCGTTTTCATCCAGTGGCGTTGGCGCTCGCTGATATGAAACGGTCACTAACAAACTGAAAAATTTCAGGAGCCCGCCGGACACCGGATGAGCGTATATGGGAAAATACCGACAGGCTTCGGTTTATCCCGGCTATGCCGGGAAACTTTCAAAATGTTGATCAATAACGGACGGACGAAAAAAATATAATGACTGAATTACCTGAAATTGAAAATGAAAAACTGGCTATCTGTACGCCAGCAGAACTGATCATCATGGTTGAACATGAAGACCGGGTGCCACGCAACGTGATAGACGAATGTGTCCGGCGTGGCGAACAGATGCTGGATTCACTGGCACCCATAGCACAACCTGACGATAAAAGAGAAACGGAAATCCCGGGGTACTGGTGGCTGCGTCTGCATGCCGTGATGATCCTCGGACTGATACCGGGTGAGTCTGCCGGTCGTTTGTTAGTGGCATTTATACATGGCATGAACCGGGATGAAGATGATGACCTGCAAGACTGGTTTAGCAGCTACTGGCCAGCTTTGATGCTTAATAAACCGCCATCCGTCATTGCACCGCTTCGCGACATGTGTTCCGACAAAAAGGTTGACTGGTACATTCGTAGCAATATGACAGAAGCCGTTATTAGCAGTGCATACCAACAGGATGAAACGGTGCTGGAAGAGACACTGGACTGGGTTGCAGGGTTTATTGCAGACGAAGAGAACGACTGGGATTATCGGTTCGCTATGGCAGACAGGTTGTTATATTATCCTCGTGAACGTCATCGTGCGTTGATAACGACATTATCTGCCCGGGAGCATGGTCTGGCCGCTTTTTTCAGTGATGAAAACATTGAACTGGCTTATGCGCGTGGAACAGATATACCGATACCGGAAAATTTTAGTGACCCCTGGCGATTTTACTCGCGAAAAGAAGAAGAAATAGAACGCCGCCACCAGAGGAAGGAGAGTCAGTTACAGGAACATAACAGTGATTTTGACGACTGGCCCGATAGTGTGTTTGATTCTCCTCAGGAGACCTACCGCCGTGAAACTCCGAAAATCGGCCGTAACGATCCTTGTCTCTGCGGTAGTGGCAAAAAATACAAAAAGTGTTGCTTGGGGA
>JAADIL010000223.1 GCA_013151355.1 Gammaproteobacteria bacterium | reverse complement strand
AGGTGCTGGACAAGGTGAGTTTTGTGCCAATGCTGGGTGGCACACAATAATAATAAGGAAACGTGCACGCTCCCGGGGCATCGGCATCCAGGAATGTTGCTAAAACGGGATATCAGTCAAAAGTTACCGGAACCGCATTAAAAAAATACCTTTGCGCCCTGGTGTTGGATTTTTAAAGTTTCTGAACAGAAGATTTAAAATTCTGCATTTTCAGGCGGCATAGATGTTTTTACTCCCTCTCCCGGTTATGGGACCGGTTTTGGGAGAAGGGAACAATCGGCTGTAGGGCCGATCAACCCGGTTTTTAGCGGGAACCTGAAGCCACCGGCTTTGGTCGGTGGAATATCCACAATTATTGTCACAAAGAAAAAGTGAGGCTATTGAATAACACATGAAATTATTTTCCAGTCTGTACGAGCGCGCCATGCGCTGGGCCGTACACCGGCACGCGCAATGGTACCTGGTGAGTTTGAGCTTTGCTGAATCCTCCTTTTTCCCGATTCCACCTGATGTAATGCTGGCCCCCATGGCTTTGGCCGACAACAAAAGAGCCTGGCGTTATGCGACGATGACCACGGTGGCCTCGGTGGCGGGCGGCATGCTGGGTTATTTGATTGGCTATTTGGCATTTGATGCTATCGAACCCTGGGTGATGGACGCTGGTTACGGTGATAAATATCAGCTGGCGGTAGACTGGTTTGAGCAGTGGGGCATCTGGGCAATTTTGATTGCAGGTTTTTCCCCGATTCCCTACAAAATCTTTACCGTCGCTGCCGGTGCCATTTCCATGGCTTTCTTGCCCTTTGTGCTGGCTTCTTTGGCGGGACGTGGGGCCCGTTTCTTTTTGGTGACAGCACTCATTGTGTGGGGTGGGGAACGTATGGAACAGGCCATCAAAAAATATGTTGACTGGCTGGGCTGGGGGTTGGTGCTGTTGATTGTGGTGGCGCTGGCCTGGCGTCAATTTTACTAGGAGCCTGTCGGGCTCAGGATGAATCTACTGCGGAAAGTCATTTTGGCCCATTTTTTCGGTCCTTTTCGTTGAATATGTCCAATATTCGCCCCAAACGATCAAAAAATGGACTCAAAATGACTTTCCCTCGTTTCGATCTCTCAAGTCTGACAGGCTTCTGGCCGGTTGCATTCAGTGTGTGAGTTGCGTTAACTGCGCCTATGTTTTGTATATCTCCCGCTAAAATATACCTCTTGGGCTTTGTATTGTTATTGATGCTGCTCACCGCTTGCGGGGGGCATATTTTTCATCGCGTAGAACGAGGTGAAACCCTGTATTCCATTGGCTGGGTGTACGGTTACGATTATCGGCAACTTGCCCGCTGGAATAATATTCAGCCTCCGTATGCCCTGAACCCCGGACAACGTATCCGCGTTGCACCACCCTCGGGACGGCGTCTTTCCCCATTGCAGGAATACCGTACCGCCAATACCCATCCCCAAAAGGGGGCGAGCTCTGTGTCGCGCAAAACCCCTGCACCGGTCATTGAAGCCAGCAATAACACGAGTGTTGAAACCACTGGTAAAGCCGTTAACAAAGTTGACAGGGAGCGGCGAGCAGTGGTGCTTGACAAATCGGGTGTTGCGCGAGAAACCAGAGAGGAAAAACATGATGCGCAAAGTGTGATTGCTGCGGCAAAAACAGCGGTCAAAAGAGTATTTAATCAATCTGGCATCACCCCGGAAAAACCGTTTGCAGGCAAACCTGGCTGGCGCTGGCCCACCAAACACCGACGTATACTGCGAACATTTTTGGCAAATAACCCTGCCCGGCAAGGCCTGGACATCGTGGGAGAAAAGGGCAGTCCTGTGTTGGCGGCGGCTACTGGCCGGGTAGTGTATGCTGGTAGTGGACTTGTTCGATACGGTAGGCTTATTATTATCAAACACAATGAAAAATATCTGAGCGCCTATGCGCATAACCAAAAACTGCGAGTTAAGGAAGGTGATGTAGTGAAAGTTGGTCAGCGTATTGCCGATATGGGGCGCACGGGAAATCCGGGCGATAACTTTATCAATGACAAACAGGCAAAATTACACTTTGAGATTCGACAAAACGGAAAACCGGTCGATCCCATGCGGTATTTACCCAAATGATAATTTACCTGAACTATGTGGCGACAGGTGTTTGAACGAATGTCAGGCGAGGATGATAAAAAGAAAATGAGCATGGACATGGATGTGCCAGAAGAAATAGTGCTGAACGATGATGCCGGTATTCTTGATGACGGTGATGTTATTGAAGCTGCCGCTGATGACGACATCGACATCAATGCCAGGAAAATAAAACCAGTCGCAGAACCGGGCGAAAAGAAATTGGCGCAGCGTAAAGAACGACGCACGGCCAGTCGCAAGGATATCTCCGAGCGTGATCTCGACGCCACTCGCCTGTATCTGGGCGAGATTGGTTTTTCGGCCTTGCTCACCGCTGAAGAAGAAGTCACCATTGCCCGTCGTATTCAGAAAGGCGATATGGATGCGCGGCGGCACATGATTGAAAGCAACCTGCGCCTGGTGGTGAAAATTGCACGACGTTACCTGAATCGTGGTCTGGCGCTGCTGGACCTTATCGAAGAAGGTAATCTGGGGCTGATTCGTGCCGTGGAAAAATTTGACCCCGAGCGCGGGTTTCGTTTTTCCACTTATGCAACGTGGTGGATTCGCCAGACCATCGAGCGTGGCATCATGAATCAGACGCGTACTATTCGTTTACCTATTCACGTCGTAAAAGAAATCAATATCTACCTGCGTGCGGCGCGACATTTGGCGCAGACGCTGGATCACGAACCCAGCCCTGAAGAAATCGCCCACATGCTTGACAAACCGATCAACGATGTAAAGCGTATGTTGGGTTTGAATGAACGTGTTACCTCGGTGGATGTCCCCATGGGGCGTGACAGTGACAAATCTGTACTGGATGGTATCGCTGACGAACACAATGTTGATCCCTCAATATTGCTGCAAAATGAAGACATGCACGATTGTCTGGAAATGTGGCTGGGCCAGATTAATGAAAAACAGCGTGAAGTGGTGGAGCGGCGTTTCGGATTGCATGGCCGGGATGTTGCCACGCTGGAGGAAGTTGGCAATGCACTGGGTGTTACTCGTGAACGGGTGCGACAAATCCAGCTGGAAGCCCTGAAACGT
>JAADIL010000031.1 GCA_013151355.1 Gammaproteobacteria bacterium | reverse complement strand
GTTCCTGAGGGTCTAGCCAGGCAGGACCAGGCACGATTGACTTCTGGAGTCGAAGGTTGGTCATGCCTGATCCTGTCTTTGGCAGCCTTGTCAGGCAGGAGTGAGGGCCAGGGCACAATTTATATTGAAAGCCACTCCTGAATTGCTTGTAGATATTGCCAGAAAGCTAAATTATGTTACAAGCCGTTTCGTCGGCGAACACTTAAAAGTGTTAGCAATCCAGTCCCCATCAGAAACAGGGTTTCCGGTACAGGAACCTGGGTGGCTACCACGTTAATTGATCCCGTGTTGGCATTTGTGGCCAACAAAAAACCATTTTCATCTCCCAAAAACCCCCCGCCCGGGATGTTTCCCACCAGATTTAAGATCGACTGCCCGACACTTAAGGTGTCAAAAACCAGCGTCGCCAAAATAATGTCGGTGGTACCTGTTTGCAGGGATGTTAAATCGGAAAGAAATGATGCTTCTGCCAGGGTTGAAATTCCCAGGCTATTATTTGTGCTTTCATTTTGAAAAGATAATAAGCCTCCACCTAACGCGCTGCCAAAGGAAACGCTTGCAAGTGACAGAATGCTGTTATCCCAATTAACGTCAAAGTCAAAGATGCCAATATATTCGTTTTGCAAATTGCTCGCTGTAATGTCAACGGAGGCTTGTCCGGATAATAAAACGGTTTGTGCAGTTGGCGTAAAATTCAAAATCACCACCGCAAATGCTGATTGGCTTGTTATGAGCAGAAAGGATGAAACCATGCTTCGTAAAATTAATTTTTTAAACATCATGTAATCCCCTGTTTTGCATTAAGTTAGATGATTGTTTTTTATGGGCTGGCCCCGGTTTTTTTAAAAACAGAGGCCATGCCCTGGTGAGTTATTAATCTTTTAAAGAATTTGACAATTGGCTAAATCACACTGAAGTACACATTGGCGTGCGTCCAGGACAGTAATTACACCGTCTTCGTCCATGTCGCGAGGATCGCCTGGACCCGTCGCTGGTGTATTTCTGTCAGCAAAAATGAGTGAGATGTCGTTTGTATCAATATTGTTGTCACCGTCAACATCGCATTTTTGTATAGTTAACACTTCTAACGTTACCGGGCATTGCGAAAATCCGCCACTTGAACTTCTGGCGCTAAAGCTCACCAGAACATTGCCGGTTTGAGTTACGTCAGGTGTCCAGCTGAAGGTGCTTGATACAGGGTTGCCGGTAATTGGCAAGACGGGTGTCATGAATGCGCCTGATGGTAATCCTGCGCTGTTTAGGGTGATGATATCACCGGCATCCGGGTCTGAGGCGACAATGTCAAATGTTAATGTGTCACCTGTAGCGATAACCCGGGTTGTGTTACAAATGGGTGGTAAATTTTCAGGAGGTTGTATAATTGGCGGATCAGAATCCACTGTGGTTAACTGGATGAAAAAATCCAGAGGTACTTTTGTGGTGCCATCTTCTATCATTACCTGGGTGGAATACAAAGTGTTTCGCCCACTATTTGCCAGAGTTGCACCCGCAGTATCCCATGTATAAATACCTGTTAACGGATCGATACTTGCGGGGTTTGGTGCACCACTTCCCTGGCTGCCGGGTTGCCTGAAGCCTCCCGCTTCCACTGATGTGGATAAACGAAACGATATCGTATCACCATCAACGTCGGTTGCCGGAATTGCAAAATTGCATACACTGTTGATCGGGCATAAAACAACAGGGTCCTGTACGCTCGATGGAGAGTTGTTCCCTGAACTCAAATCAATGACTGTTTCTATACGATAATTTCCACCACGATTATTTATGTGTTCGTTAGGCCCTGATGATCTGGAAATTCGACAACAACTGGCTAAAAATGCAGTAAAGGTCCCTGCGCTGCTATACGTATGATTTAGTATCGTATCAATGGGGTCACCTGAGTTTGCTATTGGTAGACTGGTGGGGTCTACCGCAACACCCGATAACCAGTTATTTACAGGGTCAATGGATGTTACCAGGTACAACAATGGCCCAAACGATGACCCGACACGGGCAGAACCATCTCCCCAGTTGAATTGTGAGCCACCGATACGCTCAACAATAATGTCGCCTACACCGGCTACCCTGCCCGGGCCTGTGCACATGGAAAACGTCATGGAAACCGGGTTTATACAGCGGTTGTTATAGCCGTTTCCACGCCATGCATTCAATAATCTTACATTTACCGAATTTGTGATTTCACCCGTTGTCCATGCTATGTGTCCATAACGAAAGTGAGTTGCCTGTGCTGCTGTTGTTACCAGGAAAGCTGACAGGGATATTAATGACCACAGTATTAACGTTTTTCTAACCATTTCCTTTTGACCTCCATGTTACTATTCGCATAGTGTTTGTAGAGATTCCAGGCGTGCCTGCAAGAGCTTCAGGTATGCCTGAAAAAGTTATAGTTCGATGAAACTTTATTACGAGAGAACGATCGAGAGACGATCAGATATAAGATCAGCGATCGGCGGAGCTCATTCAGCTTCCGTGCCAATATATTTTGAAGGCATTCAAGTTATTAATATTTAGGAAGATTATCCGGTTCTATATTATTTTTTTACGTCCATTCTTCAAGGGGTTCCCCAAAGTGTAAAAATTATCGACACTGAATTGAAGAACCGGCAGGGTCAGGCATGATTGATCCATGGGTTCGTACCTGAGCAACGGGTACGGTATTCCTCATTTTCTTTTTCTTGTCTGTGGAATGTTATGATGGCGACATGATGTTGCTTGAAACCACTTCTTTTCATGATGCCGGGTTATCAACCCTGATTGACAAATTACTTGTCCAGACATGGCGGATGCGGCACCGTCACATGGTCGTATTGGCAGGAGAGGCCAGTTGGTGTCGGGGTGCAGGCATGGAGCTTGTGGGCCTGTCGAAATTATCGCGTGTCACCTGGTTGTCATCGGAGCCGCAATATGGTGCCGATGTGTTGTCGACAAACACGGCAAAAAAACTTCTGGGGCAGGAGCGTGATGCCATTGTATTTGATGCCCATTCAGGTTTTGATCCCGATGCTTTTGGTGTGGTGAGTGGTGTCATTTGCGGCGGTGGCTTGCTGGTATTGTTATGCCCACCACTGGCGCAGTGGGAGGGTTTTTTTACCGATCCTGCGGCAGAGCGCATCGCGATTTGGCCGTATCATGCAAAAAATATCAGTGGCCGTTTTTTGCGGCGTATTGTTCGTGTCATTAATGAATCACCTGCGATGGTGACGCTGATTGAACAGGGTGTAGCGTTACCTGTTTTTCACCCGTCGATCAAACCACAAGATCTTGTTGACATAACGAATGATATTTTTCGCACAGAAGACCAGCGTGTCGCCGTCGCCGCCATTGAACATGTATTACATGGCCACCAGTGGCAACCATTGGTTTTGATGGCGGATCGGGGGCGCGGAAAAACGGCGGCATTGGGTATTGCTGCTGCACGGTTGTTACTACAGGCGCAG
>JAADIL010000001.1:17193-19003 GCA_013151355.1 Gammaproteobacteria bacterium | reverse complement strand
ACAAGCGTAGCGGTTCCACCAGAGTCTTGTACACGCTCAAAAAAACCGGGCCAGTTCACCAATGAGACAGTTATTGTTCGAGCGATCCTTAGGCGAATACAGACTAAATATGAGTGCCAGATCGAGATGTTATTACGTGCGCGTCCCCAAGTTATTTATTTTCCATTCCTGACGAAAAATATCACAGGATAAAAACAGGGAAACCATAACGTGTGAATGCATATTTTAGTATCCAAAATCTAATGCATGCAAAATTATTAAGGGTGCTCTAAAGAATTTTGAAAATATACCGCTGTTCAGGGGCGAGAAATTATTTTTTAAGGGAATGGAAAGATGGCAAATGAAACAGTAACGAATACGGATGTTTTTCGCATTGAATGCGCCGAAGTGTTGGATATTTCCGGTGTAGCAGAATTTCATGCGCACTGTCTCGAAGCTCTGGGAACACAACAAAATTTAGTGTTAAACGCCAGTCAGGTGGATCGTGTTGATACGGCTGCCTTGCAGGTTCTGGGTGCTCTTATCCAGAGTGCCAACGACCGAAAACAGACTGTAGAGTGGGAAGATCCCTCTGAATCACTGTGCCAGTCTGCGGCTTTGCTGGGTTTATCGGAAATATTGTGTTTGCCAATAGCGGCAGAGTGATAACAGAGAGAGCAGCAACAGAGAAACAGTAACGAGTCCTGACCTGGTCAGGGAAAAAATATTTCAGGAGTGAATAATGGCGAATATCCTGGCGGTAGATGATTCCGCATCCATGCGACAAATGGTGGCCTTCACCCTCAAGGGTGCAGGGCATCAGGTGACTGAGGCTGTAGATGGTCAGGCTGCACTGGATGTGGCAAAGGGTCAGAAATTTGATCTGGTGCTGACTGACGTCAATATGCCACGCATGGATGGTATCACCCTGGCAAGGGAATTACGCAGTTTGCCAAATTTTAAATTCACGCCGATTTTGATGTTGACTACCGAAGCGGGTCTTAACAAAAAACAGGAAGGTAAAGCGGCGGGTGCTACGGGCTGGATTGTCAAACCTTTTAACCCGGAGCAGTTGTTGGCCACCATTAAAAAAGTGACGGGTTAGTATCATGTCCATAGATATGGAACAGTTCAAGGTTACTTTCGTGGAAGAAAGCCTCGAAGGCCTGGATATCATGGAATCCGTGCTGCTGGATATGCATCCTGGTGCAGCCGATGCCGAAGCTATTGATAATATTTTCCGTGCGGCACATTCCATAAAGGGGGGTGCTGCCACGTTTGGTTTGGGGGATATCGCCGATTTTACTCATGTGGTTGAAACGCTGCTGGATGAAGTGCGCAATGGTGATCGTGATATTACCCAGGATGCGATTGTGCTGTTTTTGAGTTCTGTGGATTGTATTCGCGAGATGCTTAGTGCTGATCAGAATGATGAAGCGGTTGACCAGACACATATTGAACAGGTCAAGGCCGGGCTGGATAAAATGCTGGGCTCGGAACAGGAGAGTGAAGCTGTTTCACCGGAGAACAATGAAGCGGCTTCCGGCACATCAGTCAGTCAGGAAAGTGGTTGGCAAATAATTTTCAAACCGTTTCCCGGCATGTTACGTACGGGTAACGATGTTGTACGTATGTTCCGGGAGTTGGCCGGATTGGGTGACTTTACAACAGTGGTGGATGCAGAAAATCTGCCGCCACTGGTTGATATGGACCCGGAAGAAGCTTGTCTGAATTGGCATATCACACTTAATGGTGACATTGAAAAATCACAGATCAGCGAAATATTTGAATGGGTTGAAGATGACTGTGAGCTGGAGATTCTGCCTCTGGC